>NZ_JBEXYU010000022.1:0-184418 GCF_040631115.1 Nonomuraea sp. NPDC005692
CCTTCCCCCCCCCCCGCTCTTCGGCTGTTGGCCGCTCGCGGGGGGCGCCCCCGTGGCGGCGCGCCCGGGCCAGGGCCGACTTGCCCGCGCCGGCCTGGCCGTGCACGACGACGTGGCCGCCGACCACCCGGTCGAGCAGGTCGGCGCGGCCGGTGAAGTTCGCGATGTCCGGCGGCAGCAGCACCGGGGGGCCCGCCGAGACGTGCAGCGACACGTCGTCGTGGAGCATGCGGTGGTAGAGCAGTTGCAGCTCGGGGTCGGGCTCGATGGCGTGGCCGCCGTCGAGCTGGTCGCGCAGCACCGCGTACGCGGCCAGCGCGTCGACCCGGCGGCCGCTGCGGTAGAGGGCCAGCATGTACTGGCCGCGGAAGCGCTGCCACAGCGGGTGCTGCTTGGTCAGCCGTTTCAGCTCGGCCAGCAGCTCGCGGTGGCGGCCGGCGTCGAGGTCGGCCTGGACGCGGCGTTCCAGGGCGAGCAGGCGCAGCTCCTCCAGCTCCTCGCGCAGGCGCCGGGTCTCCTCCCACCGCTCGCCGTCGGGGTCGAGGTCCTCCAGGGCGGGGCCGCGCCACAGCGACAGCGCCTCCTCGTACGAGCCGCGGTCGACCAGCAGCCGGAACCGGTCGACGTCGAGCTGGTGCGCGCCGATCGCCAGCACGTACGAGCCGGACACGGTCGTGATCACGTCCTTGCCCAGGAGCTGGCGGAGCTGGCCCACGTACCCGCGGACCAGGGAGTCGGAGCGGTCGCCGCCCTCGCGTGGCCACAGCAGCCGGCGCAGCCGTTCCACGGTCAGCGGGCGGCCCGCGTTCAGCAGGAACATCGCCAGCAGGTCCCGGTGCTTCGGGGTCGTGGGGGTACGATCCCGGCCGCCGTCGCGGACGTCGAGCGGCCCCATGATGCGGAATTCCACGCGGCCTTCCTTTTCGGAGGAGATGTCGATCAGAATGGCACATCTGATGGCTCCCCTGATTTCGTCCGACCCTCACCGCTTGGGGCGTTACTGGCTGGCCGCACGGCTGGGCGCGGGCGGCCAGGGCGTGGTCTACGAGGCGTACGGCGAGGCCGGGGAGCGCGTCGCGGTCAAGGTGCCCAGGTCCGACAGCGCGGAGTCGCGGTCCAGGCTGGTCAAGGAGGCGGCGGCGGCCCAGCGGGTGGCCTCGTTCTGCACGGCCAGGGTGATCGAGGCGCAGGTGGACGACGCGCCGCTGTACATCGTCAGCGAGTACGTGCCGGGGCCGAGCCTGCGGGAGGTGGCCGCGGGGGCGGGGGCGTACGAGGGGGACGCGCTGCGCCGCCTGGCGATCGGCGTCGTGACCGCGCTGACGGCCATCCATCAGGCCGGGATCGTCCACCGCGACCTCAAGCCGGACAACATCATCCTGGGCCCGGACGGCCCGCGCGTGATCGACTTCGGCGTGGCCAGGGAGGTGGGGCCGACCACGACCGGGCCGGTCATGGGCACGCCGGGCTACATGGCGCCCGAGGTGCTCACCGGGCGCGCCGCCACCGAGGCGGCCGACGTGTGGGCGTGGGGGATGGTGGTGCTGTTCGCGGCGCGGGGGCGCGACGCGGTCGAGGCCGGCGAGCCGATGGCGGTCGTGGGCCGGGTGCTGGAGTTCGAGGCGGACGTCACCGGGCTGCCGGAGGAGCTGGCCCCGCTGGTGTCGGCCGCCACCGCCCGCGATCCCGACGCCCGTCCAGCCGCCGGGGACCTGCTGCTCCGCCTGCTGGGCGAGGGCGCCCGCCGGGACGCCGGCGACCCCCTGGCCCGTGGCGGGATCGTGGCGGGGGAGCTGAGGGGGCAGGCCGGGCCCGATCTGGGGGCGATCGCCGAAGAGCTCTACGGCGAGCTGAGCGAGGACGAGCGGACGGCCGTGCCCGAGGTCTTCCTGCGGCTGCTCGACGACGACGGCCTGCGTCCCGTGGAGCGCGAGGAGCTGCCCGAGGCCAAGGCGGTCGACTCGATGCTCGCCGTGTTCGTCTCGGCGGGCATCCTGGCGCCGGGCGGTGGCGCGTACGAACTGGTCGCCCCCGGCCTGGTGCAGGCGTGGCCGCGGCTGCGCGACTGGCTGGCGGGCAACCGCGAGGGGCTGCCCGTGCACCGCCGCCTGGCCGAGGCCGCCGCTGAATGGGACGGCCACGGCCGCAAGCCCGCCGACCTGCTCCAGGGCACCAACCTGGACCGCACGCTGCAGTGGGCCGCCACCGAACGCAAGGACCTCACCCTGGCCGGCCGCGAACGCGACTTCCTGGACGCCGCCGCCGGGCAGGCCCGCAGGCGCACCCGGCGGCGCGGCCTGCTCGCGGCCGTGCTGGCGGTGCTGCTGGTGGCGGCGCTGGGCGGGCTCGGCGCGGCGGAGTACCTGCGCAGGGAGTCGGCCCGGCAACGTGACGAGGCGCTGGCCAGGGAGCTGGCGCTGCGCGCCGCCGGGCTGCGCGAGCTGGAGCCCGCGCTGGCCGGCCTGCTCTCCGTGGCGGCCTGGCGGCTGGCCCCGGCGCTGGTCGAGACGGCGGGCGCGCTGTACGACGCGGGCTCCCAGCACGTCACCGACGTGTTCGTGGCGCCGTACGTGGACGCGGGGAGCGTGCAGGCGCTCAGCACGGACGGCCACGTCCTGGCCTCCGTGACGGACGGCACCGCCCGCCTCTGGGACGTCCCGACCGGCCGGAAGCTGCACGAGCTGGCCGGACTCGGCGCGGGCGTGCAGAGCGTCGCCGTGAGCCTCGACGGCCGCCTCCTGGCCGCCCTGGACGGCAAGGGCGTGCGGCTGTGGGACACCGTCACCGGCAGCCGCCTCGGCGGCCGGTTCGCGAGCAGGGCGGGCGGGTTCGGGGCGCTGGAGTTCGACCGCACCGGCCGCCGTCTCGCGGTGCCGTACGGCTCCGACGGCGAGCAATGGTGGGACGTCGCCACCCGCACCCCCCTCACCGCCCCCGGCGGCGCGATACTCAACGGCGTCAGCCCCGACGGCCGCTACGGCTTCGTCGCCGACGGCGAGGACCGGTCCGAGGTGTGGGACCTGGGCCGCCGCCGGCGGCTGCACCTGCCGGCGCTGCCCGGCACCGGCACCTCCGTCGAGGCCAGGTTCAGCGACGACGGCCGTGCCCTCGTGGTCGTCGAGGACGTGGCCCGCCACGACAAACCCAAGGTCCACCTGTACGAGCTGCCCTCCGGCACCACCGAGTACGAGCTCGAAGGCGAGAACGCCCAGACCGCGGACCTGGTCTTCGACGGCCGGTACGTGGCCACCTGGCGGCCGGCGGACCTGCTCGCCCTGCGGCCGCGCGACAGCCTGGTGACCGCACTGCTGCTCCCGGTGCCGGACGGCGTCACGCAGGTCCGCTTCGACCTGGCGGGCAAGGCCGTACGCCTGCTGAACGCGGCGGGCGGCGTCTCCACCGTCGATGTCTCCACGCTGTTCGATCCCCGGCTCGACGATGAGCTGCCCGACCTGCGGATGAGCCCGGACGGCCGGGTCCTGGCCGTCAAGCGGGACGACCGGCTCGAACTGCTCGACCCGGCGACCCGCCGCCGTCTGGCCGGTCCGATCGCCTGGAAGGGCGACGGCTCGGCGATGGCCTTCAGCGCGGACGGCACGCGGCTGGCCTACGGCGACGGCGCCCGCCTCCGCGTGCTCGATGTCCTGAGCGGGCGGGAGACACACGCGTTCCGGCTGGCCGGGAAGGGGGCGGAGAAGGCCGACGCGCTCGCCTTCGACCCCGGCGGCCGCACCCTGGCCGTGCTGCCGTCCAGGTTCGAGGGACAGCTGCCGCTGGAGCTGCATGACCTCGCCGGCTCGCGGGCGCGGACCACGAAGGTGACGGGCGCCGGGCCCATGAGCTTCGCGCCGGACGGTTCGCGGCTGCTCATGGGAGGCCCTGAGCTGCGGCTCTACGATCCGGCGGGCGGGACCGTGCTGCCGGTGGGGGCCGAGGCCCGGCGGGTCGGCGGCGCCTTCGCCTACAGCCCGGACGGCCGTCAGGTGGCCTTCTCGCATCCCGACCGGATCACGCTGTGGGACCGGGACCTGCGGACCATGCTCGGCGCCTTCCCCAGCGTGCCGGGCGCGGAGCAGTTCGCGCTGCCGGTCTGGTCGCCCGACGGACGGCTGATCGCCACGTACGAGAAGGGCCCGCGGATCCGCCTGTGGGACGTGGCCTCGCGGCGGTACGTCGGGGTCGTGTTCGACGCGATGGCCGAGTCGACCGGCGACAACGTCTGGCTCGGCTTCTCGGCCGACGGCACCAAGCTGTACACCCTGGACGACGACGGCGCCTTCCGTACGCACGACCTCGACCGGCGGCATGTGGCCGCGACCGTGTGCGCCCGCGCCGGCCGCGCGCTCACGGCGGCGGAGTGGCGGACGTACCTGCCGGGGGTCGAGCCGTTCGACGTGTGCCGCTAGGACGTCCAGGCGACGACCTGGAACCAGACCGCCTTGCCGGGCGGCACGGGGTTCCAGCCCCAGTCGTAGGACAGCCGATGGACGATGGCCAGCCCCCGCCCCCGGCAGGCCAGCGGATCGGCCTGGCCCATCCGGGGGAGGGCCGCGCACGAGTCGCGGACCTCCACGGTCAGCAGCCGGCCCTCCCTGACCACCACGACCCGGACGGGTTCGGTCGAGGAGTCGTGGGTGAGCGCGTTGGTGGCCAGCTCCGAGACGAGCAGTTGCGCGATCTCGACGGCGGCCTCCGCCGCTTCGTGATCCGTGGCGACGTCGCGGACGAACCGCCGGACGGAGGAGACGCATCCGGGGTGCCGGGGCATCCGCCGCTCGCCGAGGACCGTGTCCGGCAGGGGCCGCCGGTGGGCGAGCGTCACGGCGGGACTTTCGGATTTCATGTGGCCAGCGTGACGCCATATGACTACGGTCGGTAGTGATCTGATTGCAAGGAGTGGACTTTGAAGTCCGTGCCGTTGGCGTTGAACCCGGGCGAGGGGAGGGCGGGGTGGCCGACTTCTACGCGCCTCAGGCGATTTGGGGCAGGGAGTTGCGGCACTACCGGAAGTCGGCGGGCCTGACACAGGGGCAGCTCGCCGAGCGTATCCATTTCAGCGAGGGCCTGATCAGCGGCGTCGAGACCGGTCAGCTCCCGGCCAGCCCCGAGTTCGCCGAGGCCTGCGACAAGGCCCTCGGCACCGGCGGAGCCCTGCGCCGCCTGCTCGACTGGCGCAAGGGCCAGATCTTCCCCTCCTGGTTCGGCAAGTGGCACGAGAAGGAGCAGGCGGCGCTCACCCTGCGCACCTACGAGCCGCTCCTGGTGCCCGGCCTCCTGCAGACCGAGCAGTACGCCCGCGCCCTGCTGCGCGGCAACGAGGCCGCGGTGGCGGCGCGCATGGAGAGGCAGGCGATCCTTGCC
This sequence comes from Nonomuraea sp. NPDC005692, assembly GCF_040631115.1. NCBI lineage: Bacteria > Bacillati > Actinomycetota > Actinomycetes > Streptosporangiales > Streptosporangiaceae > Nonomuraea > Nonomuraea sp. NPDC005692. Next base: position 5,362 of record NZ_JBEXYU010000022.1, read on the forward strand.
CGCGACGACCCTCCGTCGCTGCGCTGCGTCATCGACGAGGCGGTGCTGTTCCGGCCCATCGGCGGGCCGGAGCTGATGAAGGGTCAGCTCCGGCGGCTGCTCGACGCGGTCACCCCGCGGCTCAGCATCCAGGTCCTCCCGCACGGGCTGCACTCCGGCTTGACGGGTGGCTTCGTGATCGCGACCCTGGACGGAGGCTCCGAGGTGTTGTACGCGGAAACCGCGGTGCGCGGCATCACCACGAGCGATCATGAGGACGTCTCGGCGGCCGTGGAGCGGTTCGAGGCCATCCGTACCGAGGCGTTGCCCTTGAGCATGTCCCTTGAAACGATAAAGAAAGCCATGGTGGAACGATGGACCTGAGCTATGCCCAGTGGCAGAAGTCCAGTTTTTCCGGCGACAACGGCGGCAACTGCGTGGAGATCGCCGAGCTCAAGAACGTTCCTGGCGGCCCTGAGCACAAGGGCGGGCAGGCCGAGCTGGTCGTCGTGCGTGACTCCAAGGACCCCGACGGGCCCAAGCTGTTCTTCACGCCCGCCGAGTGGGACGCGTTCGTGGCGGGCGTGAAGGCGAGCGAGTTCGACCGCGCCTGACGGCGAGGGCACGGCGAGGCTCAGAGCGGGGTTCAGCAGGTGGCCGGACCGGCGTCCCGCTGGACCTCTATGGAGGGCGTCTCGCCCACGTGCGGCGGCATCGCGGACGCGGACATCAGCGGATCGCCCGGGGTGCCGCCGACCTTCTCCAGGAAGTCGGCCCACTCGGTCGGCACGGTGAGCGCGGTGATCGAATACCACTCCCCGGCCATGGCGGGGTCGCCGCCTTCGAGCGAGACGGGCACGTCCCACTGGCCGGAGGCCCGTACGGTGTCGACGCGGTAGAAGCGGGTGTGTCTGGTGCGCGGCATGCCGGTCGTGCGGCGTACGCCGATCAGCAGGGTCGTGCCCTCGGGCAGCGTGGCGGTGCCTCTCACCAGCGGGCACGGCGAGGCGGTGGCCCCGGGGCCGGTGACGGGCGCGGTGATGACGAGCCGGGGCGTCTCCCGCTCGCTCTGCGCCTGGCTGTACTTCACCACGACGCCGGGCAGGCCCACCAGCGTCGTGGCCATGCCGACAATGGCGGTCGCCCACTTCCTTCTGACGCTCCATACGCGAGGAGCGGGCCCGGCACCGTGGCCGAGCTTTCGATTCTTGGCCATTTGCGGTATTTCCCCCGATCGTGCGCCGCGAGATGGATACGCGGAAACGCGACGTGTCCGAATTTTTCCGGATAAACGTCGAATTGGAGTCTTTTGCTCAACGGGGTGGAAGGGTGTCGGCGTGCACCCTGTTTCGGGTGATGCCGTTTCCCCTGCTCATACCCTTGATCGTCCGCGTAACCCCGGCCGAGGGTGTTTTTGAGATCAACTTGACGGTCGTTCTCAAAGAGGGAATCAGTGGCTATTGGCCCAAATGCGCGCCGATTGCACGATCTCCTCAAGGTTGTCGCTGTGCGCGCCCTGCCAGTAGACCTGGCCGCAGTCGCCGCACCGGCCGTAGGCGTCGTAGCTGCGCCGGGTGCCGGCCTCCAGCAGCGGCCCGACCTCGTCCTTCGACACCGGCACGAGCACGCCGTTGCAGGCCGTGCAGCGCGTCCAGGGGGCCAGCGGCGGCTCGAAGCGTTCGAGCACGTCGCGGAGCTGGTCGGCGGGGCGCGAGCCGCGGACGTAGGCCCCCAGCCACAGCGCGCGGCGGCGCAGCAGGCCGCGGTCCTGGGTGAGCAGCACCCGCCGCTCCTCGTTGGCCTGGACCACCAGCGCCGGGTCGTCCATGTCGTTGTGGTACGCGGTGTCCACGCCGAGCAGGCGCAGCCGCCGGGCCAGCGTGCCGAGGTGCACGTCGAGCAGGAACCGCGGCTCGGCGGGCAGCGGCTGCGGCCGGGGCATCGGGTGCACCTCGACCGTCTCGCCCGGCACGAGCAGGTGGGACGGGGCCACGCCGCGGCCGTCCGACACCATCGGGCCGGCCTCGGTCAGCGGGATGCCGAGCGACTCCACGTGGTGGCCGAGCGTCGAGGTGCCGTCGGTGGTCACCTCCTGCCACTCCCGCCGGCGGCTCACGGGCAGGAACATCCTCAGCTCGGCGGCGATGCGCAGGCGTGCGTCCCGTTCGGTCACACTGTCCATTCTGCGGGACCGGATACCGTGAAATCATGCCCATGTCCCGCCGAGCCTTCCTCGGGCTCGCCGCGCTCGCGGCCGGCTGCTCCACGGCCAGGCCCGCCGAGCTGCGACTGGTCACCGGGCTGGCGGGCGGCCCGTACGGCGCGCTCGGTCAGCGGCTGGCGGGCGAGCTGCGGCACGACGGGCTGACCGTGCGGGTGGTGGAGACCGCGGCCAGCGTCCAGAACCTCACCATGATGGCCGGCGGCCGGGCCGACGTCGGGTTCGCGCTGGCCGACAGCGCCGACGACGCGGTCAGGGTGCGCCACCAGCCGGTCTCCGCGCTGGCCCGGATGTACATGAACTACGTGCATCTGGTCGTCCGCGAGGGCGCGCGCATCACCGGCGTCGGCGACCTGGCGGGACGTCCGGTGTCGATCGGGGTCGAGGGGTCGGGCACGGCGGTGACCGCGACGCGCGTGTTGTCGGCCGCCGGGCTGCGCACGCCGCCGCGGATCACCAGGCTCGGCCTCGACGCCTCCGTCACCGAGCTGCGCGCCGGCCGCATCGAGGCGTTCTTCTGGTCGGGCGGCGTGCCGACGCCCGCGCTCGCCGCGCTCGACGACATCGCGCTGGTGCCGCTGGAGTCGCTGGTGCCGGTGCTGCGCCGCCGCTACGGGCCGGTCTACGAGCACGCCGCCGTGCCGGCCGGCGCGTACGGGCTGGCCAGGCAGGTGCCGACCGTGGGCACGCCGAGCTACCTGATGTGCCGTACGACGCTCCCCGACGACCTGGCCTTCACCGTCACCGAGACGCTCTTCCGCGCCCGCGACCGCCTCCAGGCCCCCTCGGCCCCCGGCGGCCGCCTCGACAGGCGTTACGCCATCGGCACCGGCGTCGTGCCCCTGCACCCGGGCGCGGCCCGCTACTACCGCTCGGTCTACGGCTGAGCCAGGGCCAGCTCGACCACCAGCCCGTGCGGCACGGCGGGCAGCAGCCGCAGGGTGGCCCCGCACGCCTTGGCCAGCTCGGCGGCGATGGCCAGGCCGAGCCCGCTGCCCGGCACGTTCGCGTGCGCCCCCGACCGCCAGAACCGCCCCAGCGCCTCGGCCCGCTCCTCCGCGCCCAGCCCCGGCCCGTCGTCGGCGACGCGCAGCACCTCGCCGTCGAGCGTGACCGTCACCGTGCCGCCCTCGGGGACGAACTTCTGGGCGTTGTCCAGGGCGATGTCGGCGATCCTGGCCGCCGCCTCCGGCACCACCGCGCCCGCGGGGACGTCGGCCACCAGGCACACGCCCTTGGCCGCGTAGACCTCGCGCCACACCGCCAGCCGCTCGCCGAGCACGACCTCCTTGCCCGCCAGACCCGCGCCCGCCTCCACCTTGGCCAGCGCCAGCAGGTCCTCCACCAGCAACGCCAGCCGGTCGAGCTCGGACATCGCCTCGGCGTACTCGGCCGTGCCCTCCTCGCGCAGGTGCGGCTCCAGGTTCTCCAGCCGCAGCCCGAGCACGGTCAGCGGGGTGCGCAGCTCGTGCGAGGCGTCGGCCACGAACGCGCGTTGCCGTTCCATCGCGGCCGAGACCGCGTCGGCCATCGCGTTGAAGCGCTCCTCCAGCCGCCGCAGCTCCGACGGGCCCGCCCCTGGATGCGCCCGCGCGTCGAGCTGACCCTGCGCGATGGCCCGCGTGGTGCGGTCGAGCTCGGTCACCGGCCGCAGGATCCAGCGGGCCAGCCGCCGGGCCGCCAGCGCCGACCAGGCCAGCGCGACCAGCGCCCCCGCCGCCAGCGCGCCCCAGACCAGCGACACGTCCAGCCGGGCCTGCCCGGTCGGGGCTTCCAGCAGCACCACGCCGGACAGCTGCGCGTCACGCCCGGCGGGCTCGGCCAGCAGCACCGTGGCCGGGCCGAACGGGCTGACCGTGGGCAGGTCCTCGGTCGTGCGGCCGGACAGTGCGAGCCGGGTCGCCTCCCGGTCGTCGGCCTCGAACCGGCCGGCCGAGACCAGGATCGAGCCGTCGCGGTCGCGCACCCGGACGGCCGCGCCGTACAGGTCGGCGTAGCGGGAGACCTCGGTGATCAGGCCCGTACGGTCGTCGTCGCGGGCCGCGGCGTCGGCCAGCTCGGCGAAGCGGGTGGCGTCGGCACGCCGGTCGAGCAGCAGGCGGTTGGTCCGGTGGGAGGCGTAGGCCAGGCCGAGCGGCACCGCCAGCGCCGCGATCAGGAAGACGATCAGCGTGGTGAACGTGACCACCAGACGCGCGTTCATCCCGCCGGGCCCAGCCGGTAGCCGGTGCCGCGCAACGTCTCCACCAGCCCGGGACGCCCGGTCTTGGACCGCAGCCCCGCCACGTGCACGTCGAGCGACCGGGACGCCGACAGCAGCGGATCGCCCCAGACCTCGTCGAGGATCTCCTCCCGGCTGCGCACCACGCCCGGCTCGCGGGCCAGCAGCGCCAGCACGTCGAACTCGCGCCTGGTCAGCGCCACCGGCTGCCCGGCCACCGTGACCTGCCTGCACTCCAGGTCGATGCGCACGTCGCCGACGCACACCACGTGGTCGCGCACCGGCATCGGACGCGTGCCGCGCCGCAGCACCGCCTCCATGCGGGCCATCAGCTCGACCGTGCGGAACGGCTTGACCAGGTAGTCGTCGGCCCCCGAGCGCAGGCCGCGCAGCACCTCGCGCTCCTGCGTGCGCGCAGTGACCACGATGAGCGGCACCGCCGAGACGCGGCGCAGCCGGCGCAGCACGTCGAGCCCGTCCATGTCGGGCAGGCCCAGGTCGAGCAGCACGAAGTCGACGCCCCCCGCCAGGCGGAGGGCGTCGACGGCCAGGCCGGCGCGGGTGACCGAATGGCCGTGCCGGGCCAGCGCCGTGGTGAGCGCGGAGGCGAGGCGATCGTCGTCCTCGACCAGGAGAACCCGCATGGTGCCAGGTTAGACGCGGGCGGTGACCGGATCCGACGGCTCGGCGCCCTCGCTGCGGGACAGCGCCGCGTCGCGGGTCTCGCGCATGGTCAGGTAGACGACCAGGGAGACGGCGGCGCAGGCGGAGACGTACCAGAAGAAGCCGGACTCGATGCCCTTGTCCTTGAACCACAGGGCGACGTACTCGGCGGTGCCGCCGAACAGGGCGTTCGCGATCGCGTACGGCAGCGCCACCCCCAGCGCGCGCACGTGCGTCGGGAACAGCTCGGCCTTCACCACGGCGTTGATCGAGGTGTAGCCGGTGACGATCACCAGGCCGGCGAGCGACAGGACGAGCGCGCCCCCGAAGCCGCTCGCCCCGCCCAGCGCGGTCATCAACGGCACCGTCCCCAGCATCGACCCGATCCCGAACGTGATCAGCAGCGGCCTGCGCCCGATGCGGTCCGACAGCGCCCCGGCCAGCGGCTGCAGGCACATGAAGATGAACAGTGCGCAGAAGCTGACCAGCGTGGCCGTCTCCTTCGCCAGGCCCGCGGTGTTCGACAGGTACTTGGTGAGGTACGTCGTGTAGGTGTAGTACGCGACCGTGCCGCCCATGGTCAGGGCGATGACCAGCAGCGCCTCCTTCTTGTGCGCGAGGAGCTGCCTGATGGTGCCCTTGTCCCGGCGCTCCTCTTCCTCCTCGCCGTACGCCTCGGTCTCCAGCAGGCTGCGGCGCAGGTAGAACACGACGGCGGCGGCCAGGGCGCCGACCACGAACGGCACGCGCCAGCCGTAGGAGTTCAGGGCCTCCTTCGACATCGTGTTCTGCAGGATGATCTGCAGGCCGAGGCCGACGAGCTGGCCGGCGGTCATGGAGACGTACTGGAAGCTGGAGGCGAAGCCGCGCCGGCCGCGCGGGGTGGCCTCGGTCAGGTACGTGGCGCTGGCGGCGTACTCGCCGCCGACCGACAGGCCCTGGAGCAGCCGCGCGACCACCAGGACCAGCGCGCCGGCGTAACCGACCGACTCGTACGTCGGGGCGACGGCGATCAGCAGCGCGCTGGCCGACATCAGCGTGACGGTGAGCGTGAGCGCCGCCTTGCGGCCCCGGCGGTCGGCGTAGCGGCCGAGCAGCCAGCCGCCGAGCGGGCGCATGAAGAAGCCGACGGCGAAGATGGCCGCGGTGTTGAGCAGCTTGGCCGTGTCGTCCCCGTCAGGGAAGAACGAAGCGGCGAAGTACACGGCGAAGCTGCTGTAGACGAACCAGTCGTACCACTCGACCAGATTGCCGACGGAGCCGCCGATCACTGCCTTCCACGGCACGCGCGCTTTGTTCATGTAGGACCTCCTGGGGGGAGTGGGTGCAGGCCAGAGCCTCTCCCCAGAAGGTTGTTCGGACAAGGTGCGGCGGCTCAGATCTAACGTGCGCTTAACATCGGGTTCTCCTCAGCGCAACGGGGGCCGGGCGTTCCTCGCGCGTTCGAGCGCCAGGTCGGCCCACCACTCGCCGCTCTCCGGCGCCACCACGCCGCGCTCGGGGTCCTTGTCGCCGTCCGTGCCGCGCCGGCACCGTCCGCCGGAGCTGCCGGCCCGGGTGATCCACAGGTAGGCGTCCGCCAGCTCCTCGCCCGTGTCGGTCGTGGGCCGCTCGCCGACGCCACGGCCCGGTGGGTTGCACCAGGTCTGCGGGTCTTTGTACTTCTTCGTCGGCGACCACGAGCCCTGGCCGTTCCTGGCCGTGTCCACCACGAAGTGCGGCAGGTCGCCGCCGGGGTCGGCGTCCTTCGGGCAGGTGGTGCCGCCGGTTTTGCGCATGACGGCGATGCAGGCCGACAGCGACTTGCCGTACTCGACGGCCCTGGGGGTGCGCTGGAAGGAGGCGGTGTTGACGAAGAACCCGTCGGCCTGGTCGATGCCCGCGCCGATCAGGCGCTGGGCCATGACCTCGGTGCCGGGGTAGAGGTCCTGGCTGCCGTCGAGGTAGACGGCCGTGCCGGCGTGCCCGGTCCTGAGCGACCGCACGGCCTCGCGCAGGTCGCGGTAGCGCTGCTCGGCCGTGCCGGCAGACGTGCAGTCCTTGGTGCCGGGGAGGTTGACCAGGCTGGACGGCTCCAGGATGATCACGGCCTTGCGGTCCCCGATCTGGTGGGCGACGCCCTTGACCCACTCCTGGTAGACCTTCATCTCGCCGGCGCCCGTGGCGGCGCAGTCGCCGCCGCCCGGCATGTAGTTGATCAGGAACACGGGCACGCCGCCCGCCTCCTGCGCGGCGGTCACGGCGGTCTCGACCGTGGCCCTGACCTCGGGCTGGTTCAGGCGGATGGCGTGGGGGACGGCGGCCAGCCGGTCCATGAGCGCGGCGTCGGCCGGGCGGTCCTTCCGCCAGACGGCGGCCTGGCGGGCGGCGGCCTTCTCCTTCTCGGAGTAGAAGGTGACGCCGTTCTCGCGCAGCGGGTTGCGGGCTGTCGTGGTGGTGGCCGGTGTCGTGGTGGTGGCCGTGCGGCTGCTCGCGGGGGTGTCGTCGTGGGGCCACAGCAGGACCGTGGTGACGCCGGCGGCCGCCACCACGACAGCCGCGGCCGTGGCCAGCAGCCTCGTCCGCCGCTTCCCCGCCGTCGTCTCCTCGGAGGGTGAAGGGGGGAGGGTGTCCGGCGATCCGGCGGGGGGTGGTGGTGTGGCGTTCGGGCGCCGCTTCTCCGCCGTCGTCTCTTCGGGGGGTGAAGGGGGGAGGGTGTCCGGCGGCCCGGCGGGAGGTCGTGTGGCGGCGGCTGAGGGGGTGGCGGTGCTGAGGTGGTCGATCAGGTCCTGGGCCGTGGGGCGGGCGACCGGGCTCTTGGACAGGGACGCCGTCACCAGGTCCAGCAGCGGCCCCGACAACCCCCGCAGCTCGGGAGCCTCGTTGACGATGCGTAACAGGATCGTCGGCACCGACCCCGACCCGAACGGCGGCCGCCCCCCGGCGGCGAAGGCGACCGTGCAGCCCCACGAGAAGATGTCCGAGGCCGGCCCGACCCGCGACCCCGCCACCTGCTCGGGCGACATGTACGACGGCGTCCCCACGATCGCGCTGCTCATCTCCGACTCCGCCAGTCGCGCGATGCCGAAGTCGATGACCTTGGGCCCCACCTGGGACAGCAGCACGTTCGACGGTTTGAGGTCACGGTGCACGACCCCGGCCCCGTGGATGGCCCGCAACGCCATCGCCATGGCCGCGGCCAGCCCGTCGAGCGCGGAGCCCTTCAGCGGCCCGGAGTCGCGCACCGCGTCGTCCAGGCTGGGCCCCTCGACGTACTCGGTGACCAGGTACGCCACGTCCGCGTGCACGTCGGCGTCGAGCACCGGGGCGGTGCAGAAGCGGGCGACCCGCCGGGCCGCGGCCACCTCGCGGGCGAACCTGCGCCGGAAGTCGGGGTCGGCGTCCATCCTGGCGTGGATGAGCTTGACGGCCACCCGCGTGCCGCCGGGGTCCTCGCCCAGGTAGACGACGCCCATGCCGCCCTCGCCCAGCCGGCCCAGGAGGGCGTAGCGCCCCACCTGCCGTGGATCCGCGTCCCTCAACGCCTCCAACGTCATGACGTGTCAGGTTAGCCGGGGAAAGGTCAGACCGTCAGCCGCCACTCGTCCCATTCGTCGAGCAGCTCGAACCCCATGGCCTCGTTGATGGCCAGCATGTGGGCGTTGGACGTGGCGTTCCAGGTGATGATCCGCTCCAGGTGCGGCTCGCGCTCGCGCAGCCACAGCAGGTTGGAGAGCTTGAGCAGCAGGCCCAGGCGATGGCCGCGGTGCTCGCGCAGGACGGTGGTGTCGGCCTGGTGGCCCCAGCCGTCGGAGCGGTCGGCGGTGAGGTAGATCCGGGTGTAGCCGGCGGGCGAGCCGTCGGAGTCGCGCCTGGCGATCATCGTGTAACAGGTCTCGCCGCCGAGCTTGACGCGCTCCTCGCGCAGGCGCAGGCGGTCGAGGCTGAAGGTCATGTCCTCGACGTCGGCGTCGCGCGGGGCGTCGTTCATGCCGCCCATCAGCGTGGCGAGGTCGGCCAGCAGCTCAGGACCGGCCGGGCCGGCGAACCGCTCGATGGTGTAGCCGGGCACCTCGGGCAGCATGCCGCGCAGCGCGGCCCAGTCGGCCGTGCGCAGGTCGAGCGTGCGGCGGGCCTCCTGGAGGGCGACCGTCATGCCGTGGGCACGGGCGAAGCGGGCGCCGACGCCGGTGGTGGGGGTCTCGGTGAGCAGCAGGGTGCGGCCGTGGGCGCGCATCCGGCCGAGGGCGTGCTCGAACAGCTCGCCGCCGAGGCCGCGGCCGCGCAGCTCGGGCCGGACCACGAGCGGGAAGAGCCAGCCCATGTGCCGGTTGTCGTACTGGTGCAGCGCCAGGGAGTAGCCGCCGGCGACCTTGCCGCCGTCGGTCGTCACCCAGGTCTCGACCTGGTCGCCGGGGCCGCCCAGGCGGGCGATGACGGACAGGCGGGCGAGTGACAACTTGGGGCCGGGCTCGTGCGCGTGGGCGGCCAGGTAGGCGTCGTGCAGGCCCGTCATCAGCTCGCCCGGCCGGTCGAAGTCGATTGGCTGGATGTGCATCCGTCCAGCCAATCGCATCGGCGGCGCCCCCTGCCAGCCGTTTTACCGCCGGTGGGGTGCTACTGCCGGTAGTTCTCCACCTCGCCGGCCGGGCGGACGGCCGCGCCGTCGGGGTCCTCGCCCGCGCCGCGCCTGGCCCGGCGCTGGCGGAGCAGGTCCCAGCACTGGTCGAGCGCCACCTCCAGCTGCTTGACCCGCGCGTGCTCCTCGTCGGAGGTGACCTCGCCCGCCGACAGCCTGCCGCGCAGCTCGTGCTCCTCGGCGACCAGAGCGCTGATCCTGGTGAGAATCTCGTCGTCCCGCATGCCCAAGACTCTAACGACTGCGTGATAGAACACGCCCTATGTCTGGTATCGCGCTGGTAAGGAAGCCCGGACCCCGGATCGCCGAGGGCATCGTCACGCACATCGAGCGTGCGCCCGTGGATCACGAACGTGCACGTCACCAGCATGACGCCTACGTCGCGGCGCTGGCCGCGGCCGGTTGGCGGCCGGTCTACGCCGAGGACGCCGACCACCTGCCCGACGCGCCCTTCGTGGAGGACGCCGTGGTGGTGTCGGGGCGGCTGGCCGTGCTCACCCGGCCGGGCGCGCCGGAGCGGCGTCCGGAGGTGGAGTCCGTGGAGCGGGCCGTACGGGAGCTCGGCCTGAAGGCGGTCAGGATCGCCCGCCCCGGCACCCTGGACGGCGGCGACGTGCTCCAGGTCGGCCCCACCGTGTACGTCGGCAGGTCGGCCCGCACCGACGACGAGGGCGTCACCCAGCTCGCCGCCCTGCTGCCCGAGCGGCAGGTCGTGCCCGTGGACCTGCGCGGCGTGCTGCACCTGAAGTCGGCGGTGACCGCCCTGCCCGACGGGACGCTCATCGGCGATCCCGGTCGCGTCGAGCTGCCGGGCCTGCTGGAACCGCCGGAGGAGCCGGGCGCGCACGTGGTGCCGCTGGGCGGTGACCGGGTGCTGCTGGCCGCCTCGGCCCCGAGGACCGCGGCGATGCTGGAGAAGCGCGGGCTCGTCGTGACGAGGGTGGACATCTCGGAGTTCGAGCGGCTGGAGGGTTGCGTCACCTGCCTGAGCGTGCTCATCCCGGACTAGCGATGGCCGCAGCCGGAATTTCACGGCCCTGACCAGGTGTTTCACCATCGGTGGACCGATCGGCTCTCATGATATGAGATCAAGGGCAGCGAATCCCGAGACGTCTGGTAGCGTGCTTGGCATGCTGCGCGGGCTGCTTCTTAGCTGCCGCGGCGAGGGCCTGTAAGGCCGGCTCCCTCGTCGCGGAGCCAGTCATGCGCGTCGGCCGCTTTCGACTCGACCGACGAGGAGCAGCAGACATGAACGCCCAGCAGCCCAGTCCCATGCCGGCCCATCGTTATCAGCCGTTCGAACCGATCAGGCTGACCGATCGCACCTGGCCCGACCAGGTCATCGACAAGGCGCCCCGGTGGTGCGCGGTCGACCTGCGCGACGGCAACCAGGCCCTGATCGACCCGATGGACTCCCACCGCAAGCTCCAGATGTTCGAGCTGCTGGTACGCATGGGCTACAAGGAGATCGAGGTGGGCTTCCCGGCCGCCTCCCAGACCGACTTCGACTTCGTCCGGCAGATCATCGACGAGGGCCGCATCCCCGACGACGTCGTCATCCAGGTGCTGACCCAGGCCAGGCCCGAGCTGATCGAGCGCACCTTCGAGGCGATCGAGGGCGCCAAGCAGGCCATCGTCCACCTGTACAACTCGACCTCCACCCTCCAGCGCCGCGTCGTGTTCGGCCAGGACAAGGAGGGCATCACCGCCATCGCCGTCGAGGGCGCCAAGCTGGTCAGGAAGCTGGCCGAGGCCACCGACGTCGACGTCTTCTTCCAGTACTCGCCCGAGTCGTTCACCGGCACCGAGCTGGAGTACGCCGTCGAGGTGTGCGACGCCGTCAACGAGGTGTGGCAGCCCACCCCCGACCGCAAGGTCATCATCAACCTGCCCGCCACGGTCGAGATGGCCACGCCCAACGTCTACGCCGACCAGATCGAGTGGATGCACCGCAACCTGCGCCACCGCGACTCGATCGTGCTGTCGCTGCACCCGCACAACGACCGGGGCAGCGCCGTGGCCGCCGCCGAGCTGGGCTACATGGCCGGCGCCGACCGCATCGAGGGCTGCCTGTTCGGCAACGGCGAGCGCACCGGCAACGTGTGCCTGGTCACCCTGGGCATGAACCTGTTCTCGCAGGGCGTCGACCCCGAGATCGACTTCAGTGACATCGACGAGATCCGCCGCGTCACCGAGTACTGCAACCAGCTGCCGGTGCACCCGCGCCACCCGTGGGGCGGCGAGCTGGTCTACACCGCCTTCTCCGGCTCGCACCAAGATGCCATCAAGAAGGGCTTCGAGCACCTGGAGCGCGACGCCGCGGCGGCCGGCACGCCGGTGGCCGAGTTCACCTGGGCGGTGCCCTACCTGCCGATCGACCCCAAGGACATCGGCCGCACCTACGAGGCCGTCATCCGGGTCAACAGCCAGTCGGGCAAGGGCGGCGTGGCCTACATCATGAAGGCCGACCACCAGCTCGACCTGCCGCGCCGGCTGCAGATCGAGTTCTCCAAGGTCGTGCAGGCCCGCACCGACGAAGGCGGCGGCGAGATCAGCCCCACCGCCATGTACGAGATCTTCCGCGACGAATACCTGCCCAACCCCGCCAACCGCTGGGGCCGGCTGAGCCTCATGGCCCACCGCCACGAGTCGACCGTCGACGACAAAGACCGCATCGGCGCCGACGTGCGCCTCGACGGTGAGATCCGGGAGATCGCGGGCGTGGGCAACGGCCCGATCTCGGCCTTCATCGACGCCATCGCCGGCGTCGGCATCAAGGTGCGGGTCCTCGACTACGTCGAGCACGCGATGAGCGCGGGCAGCGACGCCAAGGCCGCCTCCTACCTGGAGTGCGAGGTCGACGGGCAGGTGCTGTGGGGTGTGGGCGTCGACGCCAACACCACCACGGCCTCGCTCAAGGCCATCATCTCGGCGGTCAACCGCGCCGCGCGCTGACGTCCTCGCGGAAAGGGGCAGGAGTGCCGGACACTCCTGCCCCTTTCGCCTTGCCGGGACGTTCCGATCACGCGGCGAGGCCGAGCGCCGCGGCGGCCAGCCGCAGCGCGTGGTCGAAGGCCGCCCGCCGGCTGTCGATCGTGTTGTTGAACTGGCCGAACACCTCGAAGCTGACCCAGCCGTAGAGCGTCGACCAGGACGCCATGGCCCGCCACACCACGTCGTCGGGCACGCCGGGCATCAGGGCGCGGATGTTCTCGGCGTCCGCGGCCACCTCGGCGGGCGGCTCGGGAGCGGCCGGCGGGTGCAGCTCGCCCGCGTCCCAGGCGTCGGCGACGAGCGCGCCGAGCACGGTGACGTCGCGCAGCCGGGCCGCGACGGTGTCCTGCGGCGCCTGGTAACCGGGCACGGGCGAGCCGTAGAGCAGCGCGTACTCGTGGGGGTGGGTCACCGCCCAGTCGCGTACGGCGTGGCCGGCGGCCAGCCAGCGGTCGAGGTGGGCCGTGCGCGGGCAGGCGGCCTCGGCCTGCTCGACGGCCTCGCCCAGCGCGTTGTAGCCGTCGATGATCAGCGCGGTCAGCAGGTCGTCGCGGCTCGGGAAGTAGCGGTAGATGGCCGAGGAGACCATGCCCATCTCCCGCGCCACGGCCCGCAGCGACAGGCCGCCCGCGCCGTCGGTGGCCAGTTGGCGGCGGGCGATGTCGGTGATCTCCCTGGTGAGCTCGGCTCTCACGCGCTCTCGCGCGGTTCGGCTGGCTGTCATGGACAGCAGGCTATCAGAGCACTGGCAAAAAACGAGAGCACCGCTCTTGACGAATGCCGCTCTTTTGGGAGAGCATTGCTCTCGTAAGCGAACAGCGCACCCCCTCAGGAGATCCCCATGCTCGCCCTCGCCAAGAACGCCAACGCCGCCCTGATGTTCTTCCTGGAGCTCGGCGTGCTGGGCGCGGTGGCCTACTGGGGCTTCACGCTCAGCCCGAACTGGGTGATCAAGCTCCTGGCGGGGCTGGGCGGCCCGGCGCTGTTCATCGCCGTGTGGGCGCTGTTCGGCGCGGGTGGCGGCGCGAACGCCACGATCCCGCTCACCGGCCTGGCCCGCGTCGTGCTGGAGATCGTCTGGTTCGGCGGCGGCGCGCTCGCCCTCTACGCCGCCGGCCGGGTCACCCCGGCGATCGTCTTCGCCGCCGTCTTCGTCGTCAACGCGCTGCTGCGCGTCATCTGGAAGCAGGTCTGATCATGGGTAAGCACGTCGTCGTGGGGTCCGGCCAGGTCGGCACGCACCTGGCCGCCAAGCTCGCCGCGCAGGGGCACGAGGTCGTCGTCGTGACCCGCTCGGGCCGCGGGCCGGAGGGCACGGTCAGGGTGGCCGCCGACGTGGCCGACCAGGCCCGGCTGTCCGAGCTGGCCAAGGGGGCCGACGTCCTCTACAACTGTGTCAACCCGGCCTACCACCGCTGGCTGACCGACTGGCCGCCGATGGCCGCCTCGTTCCTGGCCGCCGCGGAGTCGAGCGGGGCCGTGCTCGCCATCCTGGGCAACCTCTACCCGTACGGGCCCGTCTCCGGACCGATGACCGAGGACCTGCCGCTGGCCTCCACCACCCCCAAGGCCCGGGTGCGGGCGAAGATCTGGCACGACGCGCTGGCCGCCCACCGCGAAGGACGCGTCAGGGTGACCGAGGTGCGCGGCTCGGACTTCTTCGGCCCCGGCGCCACCGACCAGTCCCACCTGGGCACCCGCTTCATCCCCGCGCTCAGGGCCGGCCGGACGATCCGGCTGGTCTTCCCCGCCGACGTCCCGCACAGCTGGACCTACCTGCCGGACGTGGCCGACGCCCTGATCACCGCCGGCGCCGACGAGCGGGCCTGGGGCCGCCCTTGGCACGTGCCCACGAACGACCCGATGACCTTCCGCGAGGTCGGCGCCCGGATGGCCGCCCTGCTGGACCTGCCGGAGCCTGCGATGACCACGCTGCCGTGGCCGCTGCTGCGGACGGCCGGGCTGTTCTCGCCCATGATCGGCGAGCTGCGGCACGTGCGCTACCAGTTCACCGCGCCCTACGTGCTCGACTCCTCGGCGTTTCAGCAGGTCTTCGGCGTCGCGCCTACGCCGGTGGAGGCCGCGCTGAAGGCTACGCTCGACGGATGAAGATAGCCATGATCGGCCTGGGCGACATCGCGGAGAAGGCGTACCTGCCCGTGCTCGCCGCCCAGTCCCTCGACCTCCACCTGTGCACCCGCAACACCGCGCGGCTCGACCGGCTCGGTGACGCCTACCGCGTCGCCGACCGGTCCACCAGCGTCGACGAGGTGATCAAGGCGGGGGTCGACGCCGCGTTCGTGCACGCCGCGACCGAGGCGCACCCGGAGATCGTCGAGCCGCTGCTCAGCGCCGGGATCCACGTCTACGTCGACAAGCCGATCGCCTACAGCCTGGCCGAGTCCGAGCGCCTGGTGCGCCTGGCCGAGTCCGAGGGCAGGTCGCTGATGGTCGGGTTCAACCGCCGCCACGCCCCCGGCTACGCAGGGCTCATGGCCCTTCCCCGTCATCTCGTGCTGCTGGAGAAGAACCGCGACAACTACCCCGACGCGCCCCGGCGGGCCATCTTCGAGGACTTCATCCACGTCGTGGACACGCTCAGGTTCCTCGCCCCCGGCCCGGTCACCGAGACCAGGATCCGCACCCGCGTCCGCCGCGACCTGCTCGAACACATCGTCCTCGAGCTGTCGGGCGCCGGGTTCACCGCGATCGGGGTCATGAACCGGGTCAGCGGCGCCGCCGAGGAGACCTGCGAGGTCATGGGCGACGGCATCAAGCGGCGCGTGGTCAACCTCGGCGACGTCCTCGACTACGAGGGCGGCGAGACGCTCACCAGGCGGCCCGACTGGGTGCCGGTCGCCCGGCAGCGCGGCATCGAGCAGATCTGCCAGGAGTTCCTGCTCGCGGTCCGCGAGGGCCGGGTGATCAGCGCCGACGACGCCCTGATCACCCATGCCATCTGCGAAGAGGCCGTCAGCCAGGCTTCCTGACCCGCATCGACTCGTCGGCCCTGGCGAACATGCGGTCGAACGTCGTCCCGCCCAGCCGGGCGAGCACCGTGTAGCCGTCGGTGTCGCTCAGCGGGCTGGAGGAGGAGACCACGCCCGCCACCGAGTCGCCGTACAGCACCGGGCCGCCGCTCCCTCCGGCGGCGGCATGGCAGTTGCGGGTGACCATCAGCCCGGGGCCCACCGTCGAGCCCTCGACCGCGTCGCCCAGGCACCGGTACATCTGCGTACCGGGGTAGCGTTTGCCCGCCGGGTAGCCGAGCAGTTCGAGCCCGCGCAGTTCGGCGCCGCGGCTCGTGCGCAGGGGCGGCAGGCCCTGGCCGACCACGTCCTCCAGCGGGCGCCTGCCCTTGACGACCCCGACCAGGCCGACGTCGTACGGCAGCACGTCGGGGGAGTCGGGGTTCGCCCGCCAGCGGTCCGGCGCCCACGTGCGCACCGCGGACCAGACGCCGTGCCGTGGGTTGCCCCTGTCGAACCCGGGCATGAACACCAGCCGCTTGAGCGGCCGGCCGTCGTGGTAGAGGCAGTGCGCGGCCGTCAGCACCAGGCTGCGGCTGCGCGAGCCGATGATCGCGCCGCCGCACCACACGTCGGTGCGGGTGACGGGATCATGGCCGAGCAGCACCCCGGTCAGCCGCCGCGCCCCCGTGTAGGGGCGCGGGACCGGCGCGTAGCCCAGGCGGTCGCCGTCCGGGGTCAGCACCTGGGGGACGGGGACGCTGCGCTGCGCGACATCGGTGACGCCAGCCGGATCGAGCAGGACCAGAGACAGTACCAACCTGAGCACTTTCCCACTCTACGGGGAAGATGATCAATGCTCTGACCTGCGACACCAAGGTTTACCTAAGTGGGGGATTGTCATGCGTCGTACTGGGCGCCCAGAGCGCGCAGGCGGGCGTGGGCGTCCTCGTACACCGAGGGGGCGCCCAGGTAGGTCTTGGGCAGCTTGGCGACCATGGTGTAGTTGGTGTCGCACACGTTCCCGACCGGCGCCTGGCCGGCCTGGCTGACGAGCTGGTACGCGTCCAGCGTGTCGAGCCCGGTCAGCTCCGACGTCCAGGTCACCAGGTCGTGCTGGCTGATGCGGTAGGCGTCCTCCAGGGGCCTGGCCGAGCCGGTGGACATCAGGTGCAGGTCGTCCTCCAGCCGGGGCCACGGCGTGGCCACGCCCTTGATCAGCTCGACCGCGACCACGGTGTTCATGGCCGCCTCGACGGCCGTGCCGCAGACCTCGCCGTGCCCCTGCAGGCCGTGGCCGTCGCCGATCGAGAACAGCCCGCCCTCGACGTTGACGCCCAGGTAGACGGTGACGCCGGCGCGCAGCTCGGGGGTGTCCATGTTGCCGCCGTGCGCGTCGGGGGTGATGGTCATGCGGGCCTCGTTCGCGCCCGGGGCCACGCCCACCGTGCCGTGCATCGGGTCGAGCGGCAGCGCGACGCTGAAGTCGCTGTTGCGCGCGTGGTAGACGGCCACGCCCTTGTCCACGTCGATGTCGTAGCGCCAGACCCGCTCCTCCAGCGGCGGCTGGAGCGTCGCCGTGGTGTGGGTGCCGGTCAGCGCGCCGAAGTGCGGGAACGTGGTGGAGACCGCCCAGTCGCGGGCCGGGGTGATCTTGACGAAGTGCAGCGCCAGCGTGTCGCCCGGCTCGGCCCCCTCCACGTGGAAGGGACCGGTCACCGGGTTCAGGTACGGGAACTCGCAGACCTGCGACGGCAGGTCCGCCACGGTCCGCACCCGGCCGCCGAAGCAGTCCTCGGTGTACAGCTCCAGCACCGTCCCGGGCCGCACCCTGCCCAGGGCGGCACGGCCGCCGAAGGTGTAGCTGAGCTCCTCCGGCGAGGGGTGGTAGGAGACGACGTTCACTTGACCTCCGAAGGGAGAACGGGCCTGCGGCCGATCAGATAGCTGACGCCGAGGACGACGAGACCGACCGCCAGCCAGATCAGGCCGACCGTCTGGGTCACCAGCTTGGTGTTGTACACCACGGCGGCCAGGACGAGGAAGCCTATCGCCGGCGCGATCAGATGGGCCCACACGTTCCGGCTGCGCCTGCGGAACCGGTAGTGGACGACGACGGCCACGTGCAGGATCAGGAAGGCGGTCATCGCGCCGAAGTTCACGAGCTGGCTGAGCAGCGCGATGCCGTCCTCACGGCTGTTCATGTAGAGGCCGATGCCCAGCGACAACACGGCGACCGCCAGCGTGGCGTTGACCGGCACCTGGTGCTTGGGGTGCACCTTGGCCAGGAACGAGGGGAGCATGCGGTCGCGGGCCATCGCGAACAGCAGCCGCGAGGTGGCCGCCTGGGCGACCAGCGAGTTGGCGAAGCCCCACGCGATCGCGGTGGCGACCGCGGTCAGCACGCTCAGCCAGTGGCCGCCGGCGAACTCCGCCATGCGGTAGAAGGCGTCGCCGGCGGGGTCGCCCTCGGCGATCAGCTGCGCGCGGTCCGGCATGAGCAGCGCCGCGACCCATGTCTGCGCCACGAACAGCACCGCGGCCAGTCCGAGCGCGGCCACCATCGAACGGCCGAGCCGCCTGCCGTCCTCCTTGTTCTCCTCGGCCAGCGTGGAGATGCCGTCGAAGCCGAGGAAGGACAGCACCGCCGTGGCCGCCGCGCCGAACACCAGCGTCCAGCTGAACGCGGAGGACTCGAAGATCGGGGTGAACGCGCCCGCCTGGGCCTTGCCCTGCGCCAGGGCGATGCCGCCGACCACCAGGAAGATCGCCAGCACGGCCAGCTCGGCGACCAGCATCACCCGCGTGATGCGCGCGGTCATCTGGATGCCCATGTAGTTGACCGCGGTGTTGAGCAGCACGAAGATGACCAGCCAGCCCCACACCGGGATGCCGGGCACGAACGAGTTCATGGCCAGGCTGGCGATGAGGTAGAGCAGCGACGGCACCAGGATGTAGTCGAGCAGGATCGCCCATCCGGCGATGAACCCGACCGGCGCCGAGATGCCGCGCCCGGCGTAGGTGTAGACGGAGCCGGCCATGGGGAACGCCTGGGCCATCTGCGAGTACGACAGCGCCGTGAACGCCATGGCGACCAGGCCGATGATGTAGGCCAGCGCGACCATGCCGCCGGACGACTGGAACACGCCGCCGAAGATGCCGAACGGTGCGATCGGCACCATGAAGATCAGGCCATAGATCATCAGGTCGGCGAAGCCCAGAGAGCGTTTGAGCTCTTGGCGGTAGCCGAACTGCTCAACGGTGCTCATAGTGCGCGGCTCCTTGTTGAGGTTGGGGGGCGATTGGCACCTTAGAGCCAAAGCTTTCTAGTGAAAAGGTTTCTCAAGCAAGAAATCCAGGCCGTCCGCCCTGCCGAGGTGCACCGTGCGCCGCACCTGCCGGTTCAGCAGCGTGAGCGGGCCGCGCGCGCTGACGATCGTGGTGCCGTCGGCGACCGCGTCGAGGGCGGGCACGGCCAGGCTGCCCGCCCGTCCGGACAGGGCGGCGAGCATCGCGACGGCCTCGTAGCAGCCCTGGCCGTGGGCGTTGAGCATGGGGGCGTGCGGGCCGAAGCGTTTGGCGTAGCGCTCGGCGAAGTGCAGGCTGGCCTCGGTCGGCAGGTCGCGGAAGTAGCCCATCGACGCGTAGAGCTCGCCGGTGCCGTCGCCGCCGATGCCGAGCAGGCCGTGCTCCTCCAGCGCCCCGCACAGCCGGGCCGCGCCGAGGCCGGCGGCCGCGTAGGCGCGGTTGAAGGCGACCAGGTCGCTGCCGATCAGCGTGAGCAGGATCGCGTCGGGGCGGGCGTCGGCGATCCGGCCGAGCCAGGAGGCCGCCTCGCCGTAGCGGACGAACGCCTCGCCGACGACGGTCGCGCCGCGCGCGCGCAACCGGCGCCGGGCGCCCGCGTGCACCAGGCGCGGCCAGACGTAGTCGTTGCCCAGCAGGTACCAGCGGCGTGCCCGGTGGACGCTGACCAGCCATTCGATGCCCGGTTCGAGCTGCCTGCCGGGGGTCTCGCCGAGGAAGTAGACGCCCGGCGCGTGCCCCCCGCCCTCGTACGGCGGCGCGTACACGAACGGGACCCGCCCGCCGATGGCCGCGACCACGTCGATCCGCACGTCGCTCGCGTGCGTGCCCACCACCGCCTCGACCGTGCCGGACGCGACCAGGCCGGCCACCTCGGCCGCCACCTCGCGCCCCGGCCGCCCGCCGTCGACCAGCACCAGCTCGATCTGCCTGCCGAGCACGCCGCCCCGGGCGTCGACCTCCTCGGCGGCCAGCACCGCGCAGTTGATCGCGCACGGCCCCACCAGCCCGAGCACCCCCGACACGGGCACGACCAGGCCGATCCGGACCGCGTCCGAGGGGATGAGCCGGGCCTCGAAAGGATCGACGATCGCCGCCACGCCGACGAGTATCCTCCGAACTAGCTCTCCGGTGAAAGGACCTGATCTCTCATGGCTAAATCCGGGCTGGGGTCCTCACTCGCGTACGTGCTCAGCCGCGCCGAACGCGACGTCACGCGCGGTCTGGCGGCGACCCTGGCCGGCGAGGACGTCACCGTCGAGCAGTGGCGCATCCTGCGCGCGCTGGCCGACGGGCGCGGCCACTCGATGGGGGAGCTGGCCGAGGCGGTGCTCATGCCGCACCCGACGCTCACCAAGGCGGTCGACCGGCTGATCGACCGGGCGCTGGTCCACCGGGGCGCGTCGGCGGGCGACCGGCGGCGGGTGGCGGTGTTCCTGGCCGACCGGGGGCGCGACCTGCTGGCCCGCGTGGACGGCGCGGTGGCCGAGCACCACCGGGCCATCGCCGCCGCATTCGGCCAGGAGCGCACCGAGCGGCTGATGCGCGAGCTGGAAGACCTGGCGGCGGCCCTCGACCGGGCCTCGGCGCAGGCGCCGGGCCCCGTCAGTCCAGCCAGTACGTGTCGTGGCGGATGAAGAACTCGGCCTTCTCCTCCTCGCTCTTGCCTGCCAAATCGAGCAGCCCCTCGAAGTAGCCCTCGCGCGGGGCGCCGGGGGCGAAGTGCAGCAGCATGGTCGCGGGCTCGCCCGACTCGTTGCGGAAGGCGTGCACGCCGCCCTCGGGCACGTGCACCCAGTCGCCGGGGCGGGTGTCGATCCAGCGGCTGCCGTCGTAGATCCGCACCGATCCGTCGAGGACGTAGAACGACTCGGAGATCGACTTGTGGAAGTGGGGGCTCGGGCCGGACGGCTCGGGCCCCATCACCCAGCGGTAGAGCCCGAACTGACCGTTGGTGGTGGCCCCGGTGGCCAGGTAGTGGACGGTGTTGCCGCTCGGGTAGGTCAGCTCGGGGGCGTGCTCGTAGGGGCGGTACGTGGCGGACAGTTCGCCCTTGTCGCCCGAATAGCGTGGTTCCGGATAGGTCATGAGGCCATCCTGCCCGACCAGCCCGCGATCAGCTCCGGCGGTTCTTCCCGTCGTGGCCGGACCACAGCAGCAACGCCAGGCCCACGACCGCGAGCCCCAGGTAGGCCGCCAGCGGCAGCTCCACGAACCGCCCCACGAACCCCCACTCCGTGTCGAACCAGACGCGCCCGGCGAACCCGCCGAGCCCTTGGATGATGGCGATGACCCCGATGAAACCCCTCATGACCCCGACCGTCGCAGAACGGGACCCGCCCCGGCATCCGACCTTGGGCGGGTCACGTGCGACCAAAGTAGGTCAGGGGTAGAGGCCCCGCATGCTGTGGGCCTCGGCGACCCGGCCCACGCCGATCACGTGCGCCGCCTCCCGCAGCGTCAGCCCGCGCTCGGCGGACATCGACTTGACCTCGGCGAAGGCGCCCTCCATCAGGTCGCGCAGCTTCACCTCGACCTCGCGTGAGCTCCAGGAGAAGGCCTGCATGTTCTGCACCCACTCCAGGTAGGACACGATCACCCCGCCCGCGTTGGCGAGGATGTCCGGCACGACGGTGGTGCCGTTCGCGGCCAGGATCTCGTCGGCCTCCGGCGTGGTGGGGCCGTTGGCGCCCTCCACGATCAGCCGGGCGCGCACGCGGGGCGCGTTCGCCTCGGTGATCACGCCTTCGAGCGCGGCCGGGACGAGCACGTCCACGTCCAGCTCGAACAGGTCGTCGTGGGCCATCGCGTCGGCGTGCGGGTAGCCGGCCACGCCGCCGGTCTCGGCCACCCAGGCGCGCACGCGGGCGACGTCGAGGCCGCCGGGCGCGTGGACCGCGCCGGTGACGTCGGAGACGGCCACCACCTTGCAGCCCTCGTCGGACAGGTACTGCGCGGCCAGCGCGCCCACCTTGCCGAAGCCCTGCACGGCGACCGTGACGCCTTCAGGCGAGCGTCCGAGCGCGGCCAGGGCCGCGATCTGCACGCCGCGCGAGGTCGAGCCGGTGCGGCCGAGCGAGCCGCCGAGCGTCATCGGCTTGCCGGTGACCACGCCGGGCACCGAGTAGCCGGCGTTGACGCTGTAGGTGTCCATGATCCAGGCCATGGTCTGCTCGTCGGTGCCGACGTCGGGGGCCGGGATGTCCTTCTCCGGGCCGATCAGCGGCAGGATCTCGTTGACGTAGCGGCGGGTGAGCCGTTCGAGCTCGATGGTGGTCAGCGCGCCCGGGTCCACGGCCACGCCGCCCTTGGCGCCGCCGTACGGGATGCCGACCAGTGCGCACTTCCACGTCATCCACATCGCCAGGGCGGTGACCTCGTGGATGTCGGTGCTGGGATGAAAGCGGATGCCGCCCTTGGCGGGGCCGCGCGAGACGTTGTGCTGGACGCGGTAGCCCTGGACGACGTCCATGCGTCCGTCCTCGCGGCGCACCGGGACCGAGACGGTCAGCGAGCGGCGGGGCGTGGCCAGCATCGTGCGGAGGCCGTCGTCGAGCCCGAGGTGGGCGGCGGCCTGGTTGAGTTGGTGAAGAGCGGAGTCGAGCGCCTGTTGACCAGGTGTGATCAGCGCCGGCGTCTTTGACGGCACCATGATGCTCATGGTCGAGTTTCCTCCTGTATGCGCGCCCATTTTGTGGGAGAAGGCGCCGTTGCCTTCCCTCTTGGGCGTGTTGTCTCGATCATCCTAGGCCGGGCAGTTTGACCTTGCCTAGGTTATGAAGGGATATCCAAGCCGTTGATCAACGTGCCGGGAACGTGCCACTCTGGCAGGCTGTCGAGCGAGAGTGTGCCGAATCGTCGAAAACCGGAGGGTTGGATGCCCGCACTCGTGGTTGGGCCGATGTTGCGTCACGTCGACTCGGTCAGTGCCTCGATCTGGGTGGAGACCAGCGAGCCCTGCACGGTCACCGTCGAGACGGCAGGCGGGGCTTATCGGTCGCCCACCTTCACCGTGCACGGTCACCACTACGCGATCGTGGATCTCGTTGAGCTGTCCCAGGATATCGCCTCCTATTCCGTCAGCCTCGACGGGGACCAGGTCTGGCCCCTGGCGGGTCGCCCGGCCAGCCGGGTGCGGCTGCTGCCCGCCGAAGGGCCCCGCAGGCTGGCGTTCGGGTCGTGCCGCACGAGCGTGCCGCACGACTCGGCCCACGTGCGCACCCACGGCGACGACGTGCTGCGCGCCTACGGCGTGAGCCTCATGCGCGCCGACGAGGAGGAGTGGCCCGACCTGCTGCTGCTCCTCGGCGACCAGGTCTACGCCGACAGCCCCTCGCCCCAGATGCTCGACTACATCCACGCGCGCAGGACCACCGAGCCACAGGGCGAGATCGCCGACTACGAGGAGTACGCCGAGCTCTACCGCCAGGCATGGACCGACCCCGAGATCCGCTGGCTGCTGTCCACCGTGCCCACCGCCATGATCTTCGACGACCACGACCTGCGCGACGACTGGAACACCTCCCAGCCCTGGCGGGAGAAGATGGCCCTGACGAGCTGGTGGCCGCGCCGCGTGGTCGCCGGGCTCGGGGCCTACTTCGTCTACCAGCACCTCGGCAACCTGACCCCGGCCGAGCGCGCGGCCGACGCGCTGGTGCGCGAGCTCACCGAGGGCGGCGGCGACGGCGGCCCGGCCCTCGACGCCTTCGCCGCCAAGGCCGACGCCGAGCCGAGCAGCAACCGCTGGAGCTACACCCGCGACCTCGGGCACACCCGGCTCATCATGATCGACACCCGGTGCGCCAGGCAGCTCACCCCCGGCGACCGGCGCATGCTCGACCCCGAGGAGTGGGCCTGGCTCCAGGAGCAGGCCGCCGCCCCCGCCGAGCGGCTGGTCATCGGCTCCTCGATCCCGTTCCTGCTGCCGGAGGGCGTGCACGGCGTCCAGAACTGGAACGAGGCGCTGTGCGACGGCAAGTGGGGCCGTACGGTGCAGCGGTGGTCGGAGCAGCTCCGCCAGGCCGTCGACCTGGAGCACTGGGCGGCCTTCCGCCGCTCGTTCGAGGACCTGGGCAGGCTGCTGGTCCGGCTCGGCAAGCCGGCGGTGATCCTGTCCGGCGACGTCCACTACTCCTACCTGGCCAAGGCCTCGGCCGGGCAGATCTACCAGGTCGTCTGCTCGCCGATCCGCAACCCGCTCAGCCGGCTGCTGCGCTGGGCCAACGTGCTCACCCAGTTCGGGCTGGCGACGCTGGTGGGCAGCCTGCTGGCGCGGCTGGCCGGCATCCCGCGGCCGCCGTTCCGCTGGCGGGTGACCAAGGGCCCGCTGTTCCAGAACGCCCTGGCCACGCTGACCTTCCCCGACACGATCACCTGGTACGAGTCGGTGGGCGACGGTGTCAGACCGATCGACTCGGCCCGGCTGGCGTAGAAATGACCCATGAATGACGACCAGTACTCCAGGGCCGTGCCGTTCTACGACCTGTGGCACGAGGACGGGCACGTCCCCGAGATCCGTGAGTCGCTGCCGCCCCTGCTGAAGGGGGTGCGGCGCGGCGTCATGGAGATCGGCGCGGGCACCGGCCTGATCACCGAGCTGATCGTGCGTGAGACGCCGGGCGAGGTGTTCGCCGTCGAGCCGGCGCTCGCCATGCGGTCGGTGCTGCTGTCGCGGCTGGCCGCCAGCGAGGAGGCCCGGCGCCGGGTCACCGTGCTGGCCTGCGGGGCGCTCGACGTCGACGTCGACGAGCCGGTCGAGGCCGTCGTGATGATCTCGGTGCTGCAGGCGTTCCCGGCCGGGCGGCGGGAGGAGCTGTGGCGAGTGCTGGCCAGGCAGCTCGAACCGGGCGGGCTGCTGCTGTTCAACTGGCGCGAGCGGCCCGCGCCCACGCCCGGCGAGCTGGAGCTCATGGGGTCCTACCAGGTCGGGCGGCACGCCTATGAGGTCTGGGGCCAGGTGCTCGACGTCCGCGGCGAGACCGTGCGCTCCCGCTTCCTCTACCGGGTCAGGCAGCGCGGCGTGGTGATCGGCGAGGACGAGGTGACCAGCGAGGCCCACCGGCCCGGCGGCGACCGGCTCGCCGCGGAGCTGACGGCGGCCGGGTTCACCAGGGACGAGGCCCCCGACGGCCTGTCCGCCTGGCGAAAGGCGGCATACCCGAAATAGGTGGAACCGGGCTTCCGGGTGCGGCCAACAACAGGGTGACCGCATGAGAGAGGACCGGATGTGGTGAGTGTCGAGGACACAACCGCAACGCTGGATGACTCGACCCTGATCGGGCATTCGCTGAGCGATCCTGAGCGTTTCGCCGCGCTCTTCGACCGGCACGCCGACGAGATCCACAGGTACGCCGCCCGCCGCCTGGGCGCCGAGCTGGCCGACGACGTGACGGGGGAGGTGTTCCTCGTCGCCTTCCGCGGCCGCGGCCGCTACGACCGCACCCTGCCCGACGCCCGTCCCTGGCTGTACGGCATCGCCACCAAGGTCGTGTCCCAGCACCGCAGGGCCGAACGGCGGCGCACCGCGGCCATGGCCAGGGTCGGCGCCGAGCGTCCGGGCACGTTCGACGAGCGCAGCGCCGACCGGGTCACCGCCGAGCAGCTCCAGCCCCGCCTGGCCAGGGCGCTGACCAGGCTCAGCGCGAGCGAGCGCGACCTGCTGCTGCTCGTGGCGTGGGCCGACCTGACCTACGAGGACGCCGCGCGCGCCCTCGGGGTGCCCGTCGGCACCGTCCGGTCCAGGCTGCACCGGCTCCGCGTCAAGGTACGCAGGGCGCTCGGCGGCATCGATCCCTTCGCAGAGGAGCCCCAGCATGGATGACGAGATCCGGACGTTCGCCGACGGCAGGCCGTCGGCGCCGGCGTACGAGCCGCAGGCCCGCGCGCGGGCCAGGGAACGGCTGCTGGCCGAGGCGCGCGGCGGGCGGCGCCTGCGGCTGCCGAGGCTGGGCTGGCAGGCGGCCGCGGCCTTCGGCGTCACGGTGGTCCTGGTCGGCGGCGTGGCGGTGGCGCTGTCCGGCCAGGGCGGGACGGACGCCCGCCCGGCCACCTCCGTGCTGCTCGCGGCCGGCGAGCTGAACCCCCGGCCGGACCAGTTCATCCTGATCGAGTCCGACACCATGTACGGCTCGCACTCGATCGACAGCTCCGGCGCACAGAGCCGCTACCTCTACCGCCAGCACCGCAGGATCTGGAAGTCCGTGGACGGCAGCAAGGACGGCCTGCTGCAGATCGAAGGCCGCGAGCCGCGCCCCTGGCCGGGCGAGCCGCTGCCCGCGGACGCCACCAGCCGGCAGGGCAGCGAGTGGAACCGGCTGGCCGCCTGCCCCGACCGGCGCGGCCCCTACCGCGACGACTACGCCTACCTGAGCACCCTCCCGGCCGACGCCACGGGCATGCGCGACCGCCTGTACCAGTCGTCCCCCAAGGGCGGCAAGGACGTCGATCCCGACGCCGTCGCCTTCACCCGCGCCGGCGACCTCGTCAGGGAGAACTACCTGCCCAAGGCGCAGCGGGAGGCCCTGTTCGAGGTGGTGAAGGCGATCCCCGGCGTCGAGGCGGCCGAGGGCGTCGCCGACTCCTCGGGACGCGTGGGCGTGGCACTGGGCCGGGTCGCCGACTGGGGCGTACGCGAGGAGCTGATCTTCGACCCGGCCGGGCACACGTTCCTGGGCGAGCGGCAGGTCGTGGTCGACGCCAAGGCGGGCGCGCCCAAGGACAGCGTCCTGGCGCTGACCGCCCAGCTCGACGTCTCCGTGGTGGACGCCCTGCCGGAGGCCCCCGGCGCCGCCCCCGACGCGAGTTGCATGGCGGAGACCCTGGCCCCCACGCCCGTCCCGTCGGAGTCCGGCTCGACGACGGCGGAGCTGCCGACGGCCGAGGCGACGATCACGTTCACCCCGGAGCCGACCAGCGTGCCCGCGGCCGAGTCGACCGGCGAGCCGGAGCCGACGGTGACGCGTACCGTCACCCCTACCCCGATGGAGAGCGCCCCCGCCGGTTCGTGACCCCCGGCCGGCCGACCACCCAGCAGGCCCACAGGGCGCGCCGTCACGGCGGCGCGCCCTTGAAGGGTCAGCGGCCGTTTCCTGGAGGGCCGCCGGCCGTAGTACGGCGGGTGGCGTGACCAGGCGAAGCCGTAAGAGACCTAGAGGTCTTCAAGGACGGCGGCGAGCTGGTCGACCGCCCAGACCAGGTCCTCCTCGGAGATCACGATCGGCGGCGCGAGCCGGATCGTGGACCCGTGGGTGTCCTTGGCGAGCACGCCGCGCGCCATCAGCGCCTTGGAGACCTCGCGCCCGGTGCCGAGGGCCGGGTCGATGTCCACGCCCGCCCACAGCCCGCGCCCGCGCACCGCCACCACGCCCTTGCCGGCCAGCTCGCGCAGCCGCGCATGCAGCACCTCGCCGAGCCGGGCGGCCCTGGCCTGGAACTCGCCGGTGTTCAGGATGTCGATGACGGCGATGCCGACCGCGCAGGCCAGCGGGTTGCCGCCGAACGTGGATCCGTGCTGGCCCGGCTTGATGACCCCGAGGACGTCCTCGTCCGCGGCGATGGCCGACACCGGCACCACGCCGCCGCCGAGCGCCTTGCCCAGGATGTAGACGTCGGGGACGACCTTCTCGTGGTCGCAGGCGAACGTGCGGCCGGTGCGCCCGAGGCCCGACTGGATCTCGTCGGCGATCATCAGCACGTTGTTCTCGGTGCAGATGCGCCGGACCTCGGTCAGGTAGCCGTCCGGCGGCACCAGCACGCCGGCCTCGCCCTGGATAGGCTCGACGAGGACGGCCACGGTGTTGTCGTCGATCGCCTCACGAATCGCCTCGGCCGAGCCGTAGCGGACGATCCGGAACCCGGGCGTGTACGGCCCGAACCCGTCGTGCGCGTCGGGGTCGGTGGAGAAGCTGATGATCGTGGTGGTGCGGCCGTGGAAGTTGTCCTCCATCACGATGATGTTGGCCTGCTCCGGCGCGACGCCCTTGACCTCGTAACCCCACTTGCGGGCCACCTTGATCGCGGTCTCGACGGCCTCGGCGCCGGTGTTCATCGGCAGGATCATGTCCTTGCCGGTGAGGTCGCCGAGCCCGGCGCAGAACTGGGCGAACTGGTCGTGGTAGAAGGCCCGGCTGGTCAGCGTGAGGTTCTTCAGCTGCTCCTGGGCGGCCTCGATGATCTTCGGGTTGCCGTGACCGAAGTTCAGTGACGAGTAGCCCGACAGGCAGTCGAGATAACGCTTGCCCTCGACGTCGGTGACCCACGCGCCGTGCGCCTCGTGGATGACCACGGGCAGCGGATGGTAGTTGTGCGCGCTGCGGCGCTCGCTTACTTCGATCAGCTCTGCGCTGGTGCTCATGTTACTTCTCCCCCCTGATCTCCAGTGTGCAGCACTTGGGACCGCCGCCCGCCTTGCGCAGCTCCGACAGCTCGACCGGGATCACCTCGTAGCCGTGCCGCTTGAGCTCCAGCTGGAGCCCGGACGCCTCGGAGTTGATCACCACGTTCCTGCCGTCGCTGACCGCGTTGAGGCCGAGCACCTCGGCGTCCTCGGCGGTCGCGATCACCGCGTCCGGGAACATCGCGCGCAGCACCTCCTGGCTGCCCTGGGAGAAGGCGCCGGGGTAGTAGGCGACGTTGCGGCCGTCGAGCGGGAACAGCGCGGTGTCCAGGTGGTAGAAGCGCGGGTCGACCAGCTTCAGCGAGACGACCGGGCGGCCCAGGTACTCCTGCGCCTCCTGGTGGGCGACCACGTCGGTGCGGAAGCCGGTGCCGGCCAGGATGACGTCGTCGAGGGTGAGGAAGTCGCCCTCGCCCTCGTTGACGTGCGTGGGCTCCAGCGTCGGGTAGCCGCGCTCGACGAACCAGCGCAGGTAGGCCGGGCCCTCGGGGCCGCGCTCGGGGAAGGTGAAGCGGGCGCCGTAGACCCGGCCGCCGACGACCAGCGCGCCGTTGGCGGCGAACACCATGTCGGGCAGGCCCTCGATCGGGTCGATGAGGCTGACCTGGTGCCCGAGCTCCTCGTACGCCGACTTCAGCCCTTCCCACTGCCGGATCGCCACCTCACGGTCGGCGCCGGCCTCGGGGTCCATCCACGGGTTGATGGCGTACTCGACCGCGAAGTAGTCCGGGCGGCACATGAGGAAGTGTTTGGGCATGCAGGGCTCCGTCGTCATTGCAGGGGAAGTTCCCGTGTCGGGGGAGACGAGCACAGCCTAAGAATTGACGTTTGCGCAGGCCAAGCGGTGCGCATTGCGCGTTGGCGCAGGTCTGTTGCGTCTATCGGCCGGCGACGTGCGATCCGTTGCGCGACTCCGTCAGGGCGGCTCCGGGAGGGGTGTCGACCAGCCGCGACAGCACGATCGAGCTCTTGGTCCGCACCACGAAAGCCTGCGCCGCGATGCGCTCGATGACCCGCTCGACGTGCCGCACGTCCGTGGCCCTGATGTGCAGCAGCGCGTCGGCCTCGCCGGTGATCGTGGCCGCCGCCACCACCTCGGGGAACTTGGCCACCGCCAGGGCGATGTCCGACGGCTTGGTCTTGCCCTGGCAGAACAGCTCGACGTACGCCTCGGTGGTCCAGCCGAGCGCCTGCGGCGCGACCCGCGCGCTGAAGCCGGTGATCGCCCCGCTCTTCTGCAGCCGGTCGACCCGCCGCTTGACGGCCGACGCGCTCAGCCCCACCTGCTGGCCGATGTCCGCGTAGGTCGCGCGGGCGTCGTCGACGAGCGCCGCGATGATGTCACGATCGAGCCGGTCCAGTTCCACGGGCTCTGTATACCGCCTGGCCAGGCTGGCGCGCGACGAGCGGCGCGCGGGAGACTGGGCGTTCGGTCCACTGCCGGAGGATTGCCGCCACATGAACAGCGCACGTTTTCCCGAGGGTTTCGTCTGGGGGGTCTCGACGTCGGCCTTCCAGATCGAGGGCGGCACGGCCGCCGACGGCCGTGGGCCGTCCATTTGGGACGCCTTCGCCGGTGGCCCGGCCGACGCCTGCGACCATTACCGCCGATATCGCGAGGACGTCTCGCTGATGAAAGACCTGGGAATGGCCGCGTACCGGTTCTCGGTGAGCTGGCCGCGCATTCTCCCGGACGGCTCCGGAAAGGTGAACGCGGCCGGTCTCGACTTTTACCAGCGGCTGGTCGACGCACTGCTGGAGGCGGGCATCACGCCTTTGGCCACCCTCTATCACTGGGATCTGCCGCAGGCGCTGCAGGAGCGCGGCGGATGGCCGTCCCGCGACACCGCCCGCTGTTTCGCGGACTACGCGGCGATCGTGGCCGAGCGGCTGAGCGACCGGGTCGCCACCTGGTTCACCGTCAACGAGCCGTGGGTGGCGGCCTTCGTCGGCCACGGCTCGGGGGTGCACGCGCCGGGCCGCCGGTCGGCCGCCGAGGCGTTCAGAAGCGCTCACCACCTGCTGCTCGCCCACGGCCTGGGCGCCCAGGCCCTGCGCGCCGCCGGGGCCGCCGAGGTGGGGGCCGTGCTCAACTTCTCGCCCGTGCTGACGCCGGCCCAGGTCGGCGACTTCGACCGGCCGCTGTCGGAGGAGGACGCCGAGGCCGTGGCCAGGATCGACGCGCTCGTCCACCGGCAGTTCCTCGACCCGATGCTGCGCGGCGCCTACCCCGCCGACCTGCTGCCGGTCATCGAGGAGCACGCCGGGCTCGGGCACGTCCACGACGGCGACCTGGCCGACATCGCCCAGCCGCTCGACCTGCTCGGCGTCAACTACTACGCGCCCGCCGTCGTCCAGGCGCAGCCCGGCGAACCGGCCGATCCGGCTTATCCGGGAAGCGCGGGCGTGCTTTTCAGCACCATTCCCACGGCGGTCACCGCGATGGGCTGGCCGATCGTCCCGAACGCCCTTTCCCTGGGACTGCGGCGGCTCGCCGGCGAATATCCCGGGCTCGAACTCATGATTACCGAGAATGGCGCGGACTTCGTCGACACGGTCACTCCCGACGGCATTCACGACGTCGACCGCGTGCATTTCATCGAGGAGCATCTGCGGGCCCTGCGGACCGCCGTCGAGGCGGGCGCGAACGTCCGCGGATATCTCGCCTGGACGCTGCTCGACAATCTCGAATGGGCCGAGGGATACCGGCGCAAGTTCGGCCTCGTGCACGTCGACTTCGACACCCAGCGCAGGCGGCCCAAGGACAGCGCGCTGTGGTACCGCGACGTGATCAGGCGCAACGGCCTGACCGAGGCCCCGCCCAGGCGTCCCACGCTGGAGACCGTGGCCGCCCGCGCCCGCGTCTCCCGGGCCACCGTCTCCCGCGTCGTCAACGGCGAGGCGTCGGTCAGCCCCGAGGTGCGCTCCACGGTCCTCCAGGCCGTCAAGGAGCTCGGCTACGTGCCCAACGCCGCCGCCCGCAGCCTGGTGACCCGGCGCACCGACACCGTCGCGCTCGTGCTGTCGGCACCCAGGCACGCCGCCGACCCGATGGTCGCGGCCGTCGTCCAGTACGTGACGAGCCTGCTGGAGGGCGCGGGCAAGCAGATCACCCTCATGCTCGCCGACACCGCCGAGAGCCAGCGCCGCGTCGTCCGGCACGCCGAGGCGCGGCTGGTGGACGGCGTCGTCCTGCTGCCGCCCGAGCGGGGCGACACCCTGGCCGAACGGCTCTCGCGCACCGGCGTGCCGCTCGTGCTGCTGGGCCGGCCGCCGGTCGCCTCGCTGGTGCCGTACGTGGACGCCGACAACGCCGCGGGCGCGGCGGCGGCCACCGAGCACCTGCTGGCCACCGGCCGCCGCCGCATCGGCATGATCTGCGGCCCGATGGACCTGGTCGCCACCCAGGACCGGCTCGCCGGCCACCGCGCGGCCCTCGACCGCGCCGGGCTGCGGCCCAGACTGGCGATCGGCGACCTGACCCGGGCCTCCGGCACGGCGGCGGCCGGGCAGCTCCTCGGCGACGCCCCCGACCTGGACGCGATCTTCGCGGCCGACGACCAGATGGCGATCGGCGCGCTGCTGGCGGCCCGCGCCACGGGCCGGCGAGTGCCCGACGACCTGGCGATCGTGGGCTTCGACGACATCGACGCCGCCTCGGCCACCACTCCCGCCCTCACCACCGTCCGGGTGCCCGTCACCGAGCAGGCGCTGGCGCTGGCGCGGCTGCTGCTGTCGCGGCTGGAGGGCAGGAGCACCACGCCGGTCGTGCTGCCCACCCGGCTGGTGGTACGGGAGTCGGCATAGACGGAAACCGCGCGGCTTCGCGAAACGATCGCTTTCTCGGATTCACTTGACAATTTCCGAAATGGCTATCTCTCCATCGGCGTATTTTTGAGATCAGGATATTCCGGAAAAGTCAACGGCGCTTTTCATTTGTCCCCTCCCCGGCGGGCGTGATAGTAAATCGGGCGTCAATTCTCGCCATTCCGGGAAGGACCACGCCATGAACGAGCCATCGGCCGACGTCGTCTGGAGCGTCGACCGTCGCTGCACCAACTGCGACGCCGCCCGGCAACTGGCCCCGGAGCTCATCGCCGAGGTCGCCGGCCGCTCCACGGTCGTCCGCGGGCCGCGCACCGAGACGGAGGAGCGGGCGATGTACGCCGCGGCGTTCGCCTGCCACACCCGATCGATCCGGCGCGGCACGCGCGGACCGGATCCCGCGCTCGATCCCTTTCCGCTGCCGCTCACGGAGCACGTGTACCTGTGCGGCCACAATTCGCCGCACACCGCCGGCGCGAACGCCTATCTGCTGCGCCGGCCCGCCGGGAACCTCATGATGATCGACACGCCGCGCTGGAGCGCCTCCCTGGCCGCGCGGTACGCCGCGTGCGGCCCGATCACCGACGTGCTGCTCACCCACCGCGACCACGCCGCGCACGGCCGCCAGTACGCCGACCGGTTCGGCGCCCGCCTGTGGATCCACGAGGGGGACCTGACCGCCGCCCCGGACGCCGACCGCGTTCTCCGGGGAGAAGAGCCGGTCGAGATCGCCGACGGCGTGACGGCCCACCCGCTGCCCGGGCACACCGAGGGCAGCGTGCTGTACGTCGCCGACGAGAGGTACTGCTTCAGCGGCGACAGCTTCTACTGGTCCAGGTCCGCCGGGGACCTCGCCGTCGCCGAGTCGGTCACCTGGTACTCCATCACCGTGCTGGCCGCGTCGCTGGCCCGTACGGCGGCGCGGATCCGGTTCGAATGGCTGCTGCCCGGCCACGGCGACCGCAGGCGGCTGCCCGCCGAGGAGTTCGCCCACAGGATGCGCGACCTGGCCGGGCGTACCGCGGAACTCGGGCCCCGGCCGATCGACTTCTCCGCGCTGCGCTGGTGAGCCGGATCCTGGCGGCGTGCGGCTTGATGGGGGAGGATCGGGTGGCAAGAGCGACATACGGCAGATGGAGGGGTCAAGTGTCCGAAGGGCCGGAAACCGGACAGACGCCTGAGTTGGGGCGCGCCTCTTCGCGCGATGCCCATGAGCACACCGTCGAGCGGATCAGGGACGTGACCCGCGGCGGCAAGGTCGTGCTGAAGGGGGGCGGCGGCGTGGACACCGCCTTCCGGCAGCTCTTCCCCACCACCTATGACCTGGTCGTGGAGCATCCCGAGGGCGAGGAGACCGGCGAGGACAAGGAGCCGCGGGGGCCGCTCTCCTAGATCCGGCGTTCGAACAGGCGGGGGAAGACCTTGGACACCTTCGACAGCAGGTACTCGCCGTAGGTGCCGGTGAAGTCGACCTGGCCGTCCCACCGCTCGCCGGCGGCGTAGGGGAGGGGCGGCACCACGCTGTCCCACCCGGGGTCGAAGAAGAACGGGTAGCTCAGGCGCTCGTTGCCGCTGCGGTTGCGCACGCGGTGCGGCGTCGAGCGGTAGCGGCCGCCGGTGAGCTTGTCGAGCATGTCGCCGATGTTGCAGACGAACGTGCCGGGCAGCGGCGGCGCCTCGATCCAGCCGTCCGCCGTCCGGACCTGGAGGCCGCCGTTGGCGTCCTGGAGGAGGAGGGTGAGCAGGCCGTAGTCGGTGTGCTCGCCCACGCCCCAGGTCTCGTCGTCGTCCGGGGGCGCGGGCGGGTAGTGGAAGATCCGGAACAGCACGGTCGGGTCCGCGGTGTAGCCGGTGCGGAAGTAGCCCTCGTCCAGGCCCAGGCTGAGCGCGACCCCCGACATGACCGCCTGCGCGACCTCCGTCATCGTGTCCAGGTAGGCGAGCACGGCCTCCCGCAGCTCGGGCACCTGGACGGGGAACTGGTTGGGGCCGTGCAGCGGGAGCGGGCCGGGCGGCTGCTCGACGCCGAAGTAGACGCCCTCCTTCAGGTCCGGACGCCCGGAGGTCAGCTCGCCGCCCACCGGGAAGAAGCCGCGCCAGGCCGGGCCGCCCCGGTCCATCGAGATCTCGTCCTTGACCTCCTCGGGCAGCGCGAAGAAGCGCCTGGCGGCGGCGTCGAGCCGGTCGAGGAGCTCCTGCGGCACGCCGTGCCCGCGGACGTAGAAGAAGCCGCTGTCCCGGCAGGCCGCGCCGATCGCCGCACCGACGGCCTGCCTGTCACCGCCTGTGGTGTCGCTGAGCAGCGGGGAGATGTCGATCACCGGCAATTCGCGCACCGTCCCATTGTTCCCCATCTCCCGCCGTCACCACCGAAGCAGCCTCCGCCGTCCGCGGGCGGTCAGGTCGTCGAGAAGGTGAACCAGTTGACGTTGACGAAGTCGGCGGGCTGGCCGCTGCTGAAGGTCAGGTAGACGGTGTGCGTGCCGGTCACCCCGCTGATGTTGGCGGGGACCGTCCGCCAGCTCTGCCAGCCGCCCGTACTGGCCAGCGCGAAGTCGCCGATCGGCGGGGCGGACGGGCTGTCCAGCCGCACCTGCACCAGCCCGCTCACGCCGGCCGCCGCCCCCGACGCCACCCTGGCCCTGAACTGGCGGGCGGGCTCGGAGCCGAAGTTCACCCCGTCGTAGCGCAGCCAGTCGCCGCCCGCGATGGCGCCGACGTTCTGGCCGCCGCCGGTGTCGGTCGTGGCTTCCACGATGGTGCCGGACTGGGCCTGGTAGCGCTCGGCCTGGATGGTGGAGCGCGCGTCCACGCCGCCCGGGACGGTGGGGGTCGCCGTCGGGGTGGAGACCGTGCCGCTCTGCCAGACGGCCACGTAGTCCACCAGCAGCGGGTGCCCGGGGACGGTCGCGGCCGTCGGCGTGCCCGTGCCGGCCAGGGCGTTGGGGAACGCGCCGCCCATGGCCAGGTTGAGCAGCAGGAAGTAGCCGCCGTGTCCGGTCATGTCGGTCCAGGTGGTGGCGTCGAGCTGGTTCTGGCTCACGCTGTGGAACTGCTGGCCGTCGACGTACCAGCGGAGCTGGTTGGGGCTGGCGGCGCGGTCCCACTCGAAGCGGTAGGTGTGGAAGGCCGACTGGCAGGACGATCCGGGGCAGGCCCGGCTCGCGCCCAGGCCGGTCGTCTCGTTGCAGGGCCCGCCGGGGCTGACGCCGCAGTGGAGCACGCCCCACACGGAGTTGATGCCGTTGACGTTCTCCATGATGTCGAACTCGCCGATGCCCGGCCAGTTCCAGTAGTTCCCCCGGTACGGCGCCCCGAGCGCCCAGAACGCCGGCCAGTAGCCGAGCGCCGCCTGACCGGTCACGTTCGGCATCTGGATCCGGCCCTCGATCCGCAGGACGCGTCCGGCGGCCGGCTTGAAGTCGGCCCGCCTGGTCTCGATGCGGGCCGAGGTCCACTCGCCCGAGCCGCTGCGCAGGGGCGTGATGCGCAGGTTCCCGGAGCCGTCGAGGCTGACGTTGGAGGTGCTGGAGGTGTAGTTCTGGATCTCGCCGGTGCCCCAGTTGCCCGGCCCGCCGGGGTAGCCGTGCCCGGTGTCGATGATCCACTCGGCGGACGAGGGCGGCGTGCCCGCCGAGCCGTTGAAGTCGTCGGACCAGACCAGCGACCAGCCGGACGGCGTGGACGGCACGGACGCCGAGGCGCTGACGGCCACTTTGACGAGCAGGCCGGTGAGTGCCAGGAGCACCACCGCCACGGCCACCAGGCGGCGCCTGTGCCGGATCTCTGTTGTCATCCCTGCTCCATGGGGGGTGGTGGAGTCGAGTGAGAGAGCGCTCTCTTGAGGCGACGTAAACACGCTGCTGACCGCGTGTCAATATGGGAGAGCGCTCTAGAGCAGGTCGACGGACGACGTCCCTGCGGCCTCGAACGCCTCCCGCCAGAAGCTCTCCAGCAGCGGGAACCGGGCGGGGGCGGACTTCTTCCCCCGCAGGAACCCGTGCACCACCACCGCGTACCCGGACAGGTCGGGCAGCAGCCGCGCGTGCCGCAGTTCCTCGATCTTCCGGCCGCGGGCGGCCTCGCTCAGGTCCAGCTTGCCGACGTCCAGGTCGCCGTGGTTGTTGACCAGGTCGCTGAACACGATGAGCCGGTGCCCCCTGTCCGGCTGCCGCAGCGCGCTGAGCTGCTTGACCGCGTACCGCAGGGCGCCCAGTACGTCCGAGCCCCGGCCCTCCTTCGGGCAGTCGAGCAGCTCGACCGCCCGGGGCAGCACCTGCGTGATCCGGCGGGCCCTGACCCGGTCCTCGACCACGGGATCGCCGTCGGGGTTCTCGGTGCGGGTGGCGGCGATGGGCGCCGGGTCGGCGCGGCACGTGCTGCTCTCCGAGCTGCCGGTCACCGCCGCGAAGCCGATCCAGTCGCAGCCCTTGGCGAACTCCGGCAGCTCGGAGCCGACGTCGTTCCTGGAGGTCACCGGGTCGGCGTAGCCCGTCGAGTCGACGACCGCGCCGCACACCGGGCCCGGATCCGTGCCGCACCCGCTCACCAGGCCCGCGACCAACGCCAGCACCACGACGGGGACCGTTGACGGGCCTGCTCGGGCGGGTCGTGGCGAGAAGGGGCGCACCTCCGCGCGCTCGTCCGGCGGGTCCCCTCGCTTGAACGGCGCCTCCGCGCGCTCGTCCGGCGGGTCCCCTCGCCTGAACGGCCGCGACAAGAACGCCCTCCGCGTCTCCTGGCTCCGGCCGGACCGGACTCCGGCTCGAATGTCCGCAAATTTCAGACTAGTCCGTCATGTCCTTTCCGGTGGGGCGATCCGGCGCCCGCACGCGAGACGGCGGCCACCGGCGCCCTGATCGGGAGCCCGTGACCGCCGTCGTGTCCGGAGGGGGAAGTGGCCGCTCAGCCCTTCTCCGCCTCGCCGGTGGCCTGCTCGAGCGCGTCCTCGGGCGAGGCCTCGAGGTCCTGCTCGGCGTCGGCCCCGGCCTGCGCGGAGGCCTTGTCCAGGCGCACCCAGCTCGTCACGCTCTCCACCGCGAACAGCACGAACAGGTACGCCGTCAGCACCGCGAGCACCGGCGTCAGCCAGCCCAGCGCCGCGCCGACACCGATGATCAGCAGGCGCAGCTCCCAGCCGAGCCCCGCGTGGAACACCCACGCGGGCGGCCAGATGCTCTGCCGGGTGCGGTAGACGGTGTCGTAGGTGTGGTAGCCCACCACGTAGACCAGCACGAACAGCAGCCACTTCGGCGCGCCGGCGGCCAGGCCGACCGCGATCATGGCGAGGAACTCGGTGCCGCGCAGCAGCGGCGGGGTGAGCCAGTCGAAGCGGCCCAGGTGGTCGCGCGGCGCGGTCGGCAGCACGAGCAGCAGCGTGATGGCCACCGGCAGGAGCAGCATGGGCCCCTTGTCGGGCAGCCCGACGACGGTGACGGCGACGACGGCGAGCAGCGCCACGAGCGTGGCGGGCACGGGCGGCAGGCCCTTGCCCAGCTTGCCTGCGAGGGCGTGCACGAGCGGGCCGTCGTCGCGGTAGGCGAGCAGGCGGGCGGTCTGGATGCGGCGGCGTTCCTCGTCGGGGTCCGGCGTGGGGGTGGCCATGGCCTGCGGTTGAGTGATCATACGAGCGACCTCATGAGGCGTCCGGTGAGGGTGTAGGCGGCGGCGACGGAGCCCCAGATCACGAGGGTGAGGAAAGTGATCCGGGCGTCGAAGAGGGCGGCGGTGATCGCGATGGCCGCGAACCGCTCGCCGATGGGGAACACGATCATCTTCCGCGCCCAGTGGACCGCGCGGAACTTGCCCGCCCTGGTCCACATCTTGAGCACGCCGCGCAGGCCCTGGCTGCGCTCGACCTTGCGCCGCTCCAGCGCCCTGCGCAGGTCGCGGTCGTCGGGGGCGTCGAGCGGAAGGGTGGGGAGCTGCCCGGGCGGCTTGCGCCGGTTGGAGATGCCGAAGGAGAAGTCGAGCAGGTGGCGTACGGACTGGAGCCCGATGGCGGCCAGCGCCAGGATCCAGATGTCGTCGCCGTTGCCCGAGACGACCCAGCCGACGGCCAGGCCGGCGAAGACCACGTATTCCTTGAAGCGGTCGAAGGTGGCGTCGAGCCAGGCCCCCAGCACGCCGAACTTGCGGGCGTACCGGGCCACCTGCCCGTCGACGCAGTCGAAGACGAAGGCGAAGTAGATCAGCAGGCCGCCGGCGACCATCCACGGCCGGTCGCCGGTGGCGAAGCAGGCGGCGGCGGCCACGCCGAGCAGGATCGAGATCAGCGTCACCTGGTTGGGCGTGAGCCCGCGCCGCGCCGCCCAGCGGGCGATGAAGCGCGAGTAGGTGGAGACGAAGTAGGTGGTGAAGAAGCCGTCGGCGCCCTTGACCGCGTTGTTGAGCCGGGCGCGGTCCTCGTTCATGCCGGCCATCTCGGCGCCGGCCTCGTTGACCTCCTCCGGCGTGCTCACCCGGCGGTAGAACAGGTCGCGGCGGCCGCGCACGCCGACCGACACGCCGTTGCGCACCAGGCCGAACACCACGAGCTGGACGAGGTCGTCGTCCGCGCCGAAGCGGTCGGCCATGAGGGCCAGCTCGCGGCAGGTCTGCGCGAGCACGGGGGCGTTGCGGGCGCTGATGTGCAGCGGGCCGAGCACCACCGCGTTGGGCCTGGTCACCGCGTGGTTGGCGGTGCCGACCGACACGACGCGCGACTTGCCGACACGCGCGCGCACCGGCAGCCCCTCGAGACGGCCGTAGCCGATCTCCGGGTCGGCCTCGTCGATCGGGACGGTGTCCTCCTGCGCCTCCTCGGTCACCTCCAGCCGCGGCTCCTTGGCCACGAGCGCCAGCGCGCCGCGCTTGGCCTTGCTGATCTGGTAGATCAGCTCGTCGTGGAGGACCGAGTTCTGGGGGATGATGAAGAGGTTCTCCGTTGCCGATTCTGCGACGTCGGCCAGGGCACGCAGGGCGGCGGCCACGTCGCCGGTCTCGATCGTGGCGGGCCGCGGGTCATAGGAGACGAGCTGGCTGCGCAGCCGCTCGGCCACGGTGGGATTGCCGGGCAGCGCGGCCAGCCTCAGGCCGGTCGGAGAGGTGTCGGGGCCGGGCGAAGAGCCCAGCAGGACCACGCGGGTCATGACTCCCTTTCGAGGCAGTAGCGGGGGGTTGAACAACGGGTGATGCGGGGACAGACGTCAAAGTCTAGTGACGGCAGGGCAAACTCGCGTCACCAGAGCATGCCCGGAACATGCCGCGCGTGCGGCCGTAAGATGGGCAAGTGAGTCTCTACCGCGACGAAGGCGTCGTCCTGCGGACGCAGAAACTCGGTGAGGCCGATCGCATCGTCACCGTTCTGGCCAAGCGCACCGGCAAGATCCGGGCGGTGGCGAGGGGCGTGCGCCGCACCAAGTCACGCTTCGGCGCGCGGCTGGAGCCGTTCACGCACGTCGACCTCCAGCTCCACACCGGCCGCACGCTCGACGTGATCACCCAGGCGGAGACCATCAGGCCCTACGGCGAGGCGCTGGCCGTCGACTACCCCCGTTACACCGCCGGCAGCGCCATGCTGGAGACGGCCGACCGGCTGACCCACGGCGAGAAGGAGCCGGCGCTGCGGCAGTTCCTGCTGCTGGTCGGCGGCCTGCGCACACTGTCCGAACGCGTCCACGAGGCCAGGCTGGTCCTCGACGCGTACTTCCTGCGCTCGCTGGCGGTGGCCGGGTACGCGCCCGCGCTGGAGGCGTGTGCCAAATGCCAGGCCCCGGCGGTCAGGGCCTTCGCCATCGTCGCGGGCGGCGTGGTGTGCGGGGCGTGCCGTCCGGCGGGCTCGGCGGTGCCGGCGGGGGAGACGATCGGGCTCATGACGGCGCTGCTGCGCGGCGACTGGGCCACCGCCGACGCCTCGGAGTCGCGCCACCGCAGCGAGTGCAGCGGTCTGGTGGCCGCATATCTGCAATGGCATCTGGAACACGGAATACGCTCTCTGCGACACGTCGAAAGGGAGCATGCGTGAACGTCCGGCCTCCGACCCCTCATCCGTCAGGCGCGACCCCGCCGCCGATCCCGCGTGACCTCGTGCCCCGGCACGTCGCCATCGTGATGGACGGCAACGGCCGCTGGGCCAAGGCACGCGGCCTGCCGCGCACCGAAGGGCACAAGGCGGGCGAGTCCTCGCTGTTCGACGTCATCGAGGGGGCCCTTGAGCTGGGCGTCCCGTACCTGAGCGCCTATGCCTTCTCCACGGAGAACTGGAAGCGCTCGCCCGACGAGGTGCGCTTCCTGATGGGCTTCAACCGCGACGTCATCAGGCGGCGGCGCGACGAGCTCAACGCCATGGGCGTGCGGGTGCGCTGGGCGGGCCGTCCGGGCCGGCTGTGGAAGAGCGTGATCTCCGAGCTGCAGAGCGCCGAGCAGATGACCGTCGGCAACAACAAGCTGACGTTGCAGTTCTGCGTCAACTACGGCGGCCAGGCCGAGATCGTCGACGCGGCGGTCAAGCTGGCGGCCGACATAGCGGCCGGGCGGGTCAAGCCGTCCAAGGTGAGCGAGAAGGTGTTCGCCCGCTACCTCGACGAGCCGGAGATCCCGCCGGTCGACCTGTTCCTGCGCTCCTCGGGCGAGCAGCGCTTCTCGAACTTCCTGCTGTGGCAGTCGGCCTACGCCGAGATGGTCTTCCTCGACCGGCTCTGGCCCGACTTCGACCGCCGCGACCTGTGGGCGGCGTGCGAGATCTACGCCAAGCGCGACCGCCGCTACGGCGGCGCGATCCCCAACGAGGTGACCGGCTCCTAGAGACACCCCGGGGTTCACCCCTGCTGAGCTGCCGCGCTGGACAACGACTATACGCCGATATAGCGTCCTGCTCGTTCGGGTAGTCAACTGTACGAGCGAACAGTCATGAGGCAGATCATCATGAGCGACGCCATCTCGGTGGCCGCACTCGTCAAGGCGTACGGCCGGACCAGAGCCCTCGACGGGCTCCACCTGAGCGTGCGCACCGGCGAGGTGCACGGCTTCCTGGGCCCCAACGGCGCGGGCAAGAGCACGACGTTCCGGATCCTGCTCGGCCTCGCGCGGGCCGACACGGGCAGTGTCCGGCTGCTCGGCGGCGACCCCTGGCGGGAGGCCGCCGAGCTCCACCGCCGCCTGGCGTACGTGCCGGGCGACGTCACGCTGTGGCCCGACCTGTCCGGCGCCGAGGTGATCGACCTGCTGGGCCGGCTGCGTGGCGGTCTCGACCGCGGGCGCAGGAAGGACCTGCTCGACCGGTTCGGCCTCGATCCGCGCAAGAAGGGCCGGGCCTACTCCAAGGGCAACAGGCAGAAGGTCGCGCTGGTCGCGGCGCTCGCCTCCGACGCCGAGCTGCTGCTGCTGGACGAGCCGACCTCCGGGCTCGACCCGCTCATGGAGGAGACGTTCCGTGAGGTCGTCAGGGAGGAGCGGCGGCGCGGCGACCGGACCGTGCTGCTGTCCAGCCACGTCCTGTCGGAGGTCGAGGCGCTGTGCGACCGGGTCACGATCATCCGCGACGGCCGCGCGGTCGAGAGCGGCACCCTGGCGGCGCTGCGTCACCTGACCCGCACCACCGTGCACGCCGAGCTCGACCGGCCCGCCGAAGGGCTGGCCGGGCTCCCCGGCGTGCACGACCTGCGCGAGGAGGGCGGCCGGGTGCGCTTCGACGTGGACGCGGACGCGCTCGGCCCCGCGCTGCGCCGCCTGACCGCGGCGGGCGTGCGCACCCTGGACAGCCGCCCGCCCACGCTGGAGGAGCTGTTCCTGCGCCACTACGAGAGCGGCCGGCGGACGGAGGCCGTGCGATGAGCGCAGGCACCGGGACGCTCGTCCGCCTGGCGCTGCGCCGCGAGCGCGCCATCGCCCCCTGGTGGTTCCTGCTGCTGGTGGCCATGAGCCTGGCCATGGTCGGCTACATCAACCGCAACATGGGCACCTACGAGCTGAAGCTCGCCTACACCGAGGTCGTCCGCCGCTACGCCTTCTTCCGGGCGCTCGGCGGCGGGGTCGTCGAGCCGCGCCTGGAGGTGCTGGCGACCTGGCGCAGCGGCGGCTTCCTCTACGTGATCAACGCGTTCGCCGCCCTGATGACCGTGATCAGGCACACCCGCAGGGAGGAGGACGCGGGCCGGACCGAGCTGGTCCGCGCGGGCGTGGTGAGCCGCCGGGCGCCGCTCGGCGCGACCCTGCTGGTGGCCGGGGCGACCAGCCTGACCGGCGGGGCGCTGACCGCCGCCGCCCTGCTCGCCGCCGGCCTCGAACCCGCCGGCACGCTCGCCTACGGCGCCGCCGTCGTGGTGGCGGGCTGGGTGTTCGCGGGCGTCGGCGCCGTCGCCGCGCAACTGGCGCGCGACGCCCGCACCGCCACGGTCATCGGCCTGTACGCCCTCGGCCTGGCCTACGTCCTGCGCTACGCCGCCGACGCGAGCGACCGGCCGTGGCTCAAGGTGCTGTCACCGCTCGGCTGGAGCCACCTGGTGGACGCCTACCGGGGCGATCGCTGGTGGTGGCTCGGCGTCTCCGTGGCGGCCGCCGGGGGGGTGTGCGCGCTGGCGTACACGCTGCTCGGCCGCCGCGACCTCGGCTCGGGCCTGCTGCCGGAACGGCCGGGCAAGCAGGAGGCCCCCCGGCTGCGCGGCCCGGTCGCCCTGGCCTGGCGGCTGCACCGCGGCCTGCTGCTGAAGTGGGCGGCGGGGACGGCGGCGTTCGCGGCGGTGGGCGGCGCGATGGGCCCGCTGGCCAAGGACGTGCTGGCCCGCCCGAGCATTGTGGTCACCAACATCACGACCCTGCTCGGCGTCCCCGCGGACGCCGCCCTCGACGGATACATGTGGTACTACCTGCTGATCCTCGCCTACTGCGGCGCGCTCTACCCGGTGCTCATGATCATGCGGCTGCGTTCGGAGGAGACCTCGGGCCGCGCCGGCCAGGTGCAGGCCACGCCCCTGACCCGGGTCCGCTGGGCGGCCGGGCACCTGGTGGTGGCCGCGCTCGGCACGGCCGCGCTGTCGGCGCTCGCCGCGCTCGTCTTCAGCGCCGTGTACGCCGCGCTCCTCGGCGACTTCGCCGGCACCGCGCCGCGCTTCCTGGCCGCCGCCCTGAGCCAGGTACCGGCGGCGTGGTGCCTCGGCGCGGTCTGCCTGGTGGCCTACGGGCTGCTGCCTCGGGCGAGCGTGCCGCTGTGCTGGGCGGCCTGGATCCTGACCGCCCTGCTCGGCCAGGTCGTCGCCCCCTTCTACGGGGTGTGGGGCGGCACGCCGTTCGAGCCGTTCCACTACCTGCCGAACATCATGGCGGGGCAGGCGTTCGGCACGGTGCCGGAGCTGACGCTGCTCGCGCTGACGGCCGCGCTCACGGCCGGCGGGCTGCTGGCCCTGCGGCGGCGCGACGTCGGCTGAGGGACGTGGCGGCGCGGCGGTATCCGGAATTCTGGCACGAGGGTCAGGCTGAGAGCCGGTGAAGGCGGGTACAACCCGTTCCCCCACGCTGAAGGAGGGCCGATGATCCCAGGTTGCGGCTCGTGCAACTGTTCCGACGTCTTCGCCACCGCCAAGCCGCCGTGGTGGCAGACGTCCAGCGAAGCACCCTGAATCACCCGCACCTGCCGCCCGTCCCCCGATCGTCGCGGGGACGGGCGGTTTGCGTGCGGGACGGTCAGGCGCGGCGGCGGGCCCGGTAGGCGGCGACGTGCATGCGGTTGCCGCAGGTGCGGCTGTCGCAGTAGACCCGCGAGCGGTTGCGGGACTCGTCGACGAACACGCGGTCGCAGTCGGGGGCCGAGCAGGTGCGCAGGCGTTCCATCTCGCCCTCCACCAGCAGGTGCGCCAGCGCCACGCCGCAGTCGGCGGCCACGTGCTCGGCCAGGGAGGCGTCGGTGGCGAAGTAGTGCACGTGCAGCGGGTGGCCGTCGTGCTCGGTCAGCCTGGGCGTGATGCGCGTCTCGGCGAGCAGGGCGTTGAGCGTGCGCACGGCGCTCGCCACGTCGGAGGCCGTGAACACCCGGTGGAACGCCTCGCGCACCATGCGCACCTGGCCGAGGTCGCGGGCGGTCAGCGCGCCGATGCCGCTGATCTGCCGGGACTCCACGAACGCCTGCAGCTCGGCCAGGCTGGCCAGACCGTCGTCGCCGCCGGTGGACGGCGAGGTGTTGACCAGGTCGACAACGGTCGCCAA
This sequence comes from Nonomuraea sp. NPDC005692, assembly GCF_040631115.1. Classification (NCBI taxonomy): domain Bacteria; kingdom Bacillati; phylum Actinomycetota; class Actinomycetes; order Streptosporangiales; family Streptosporangiaceae; genus Nonomuraea; species Nonomuraea sp. NPDC005692. The sequence goes on from NZ_JBEXYU010000022.1 coordinate 49,729, forward strand.
AGAATGCACCATGTCATGGCCAAACGGCATGTTGACTCCTGTCGGGGCCGGTTCTAGCGTGGTCGCAGCGTATCTCTCCCATGGGACTCCGGGGGTTTCCGTGAGTGCATATCGGCGTATCGTGCTGATCGCGATCGCCGGAGCGCTGATCATCTCCACCTCCGCGCCCCTGGTGCGCCTGTCCGGGGCGTCGCCCGCGACGTCGGCGTTGTTCCGCTGCGCGTACGCGGTGCCGCCCATGTTGCTGCTCGCCTGGCTCGAACGGCGGAAGCTGGGGCCCCTGCCCTGGCGGAACGCGCTGCCGGCCTGGGCGGCGGGCGTGCTGTTCTCGCTCGACCTGCTGTTCTGGCACCAGTCGATCAAGCTGGTCGGCGCGGGCCTGGCGACCGTGCTGGGCAACCTCCAGGTGTTCATCGTGGCCTTCGCCGCCTGGGGCGTCTTCCGCGAGCGTCCGTCCAACCGGCTCATGGCGAGCACGCCGATCGTCTTCGGCGGGGTCGTGCTGATCTCCGGGGTGTTCGACGGCGCGGCCTACGGGCTCGACCCCGTCATGGGCGCCGTCACCGGGCTGGCGACCTCGGTCGTGTACGCCGCCTACCTGCTGCTCATGAAGGCCGGGCCGGGCCGGACGGCGGGGCCGCTGGCGCACGCGACCGTCGTGGCCACCGTGCTGATCGCCGCGCTCAGCCCGCTGTTCGGCGGGGCCGACCTGGCGCCGGAATGGCCGGCGCACGGGTGGCTGCTGCTGCTCGCGCTGGGGCCGCAGGTGGCCGGATGGCTGCTGATCACGTACTCGCTGCCCAGGCAGCCCGCGGCGCTCACGGCGCTGCTGCTGCTCGTGCAGCCGATGACCACGGTCGCCATCTCCACGCTCACGCTGGGGGAGCGGCCCTCCGCGCTGCAGCTCGCCGGGTGCGCCGCCGTCGTGCTCGGCGTGCTGTACGGCTCCCGCGGCCCTCAGCCCACGCGAGCCGGCGCCGAGCAGGACGAGCAGGTGCCGAAGACCTCGACCGTGTGAGTGATCTCGGTGAAGCCGTGGTCGCTGCCGACCGCCTCGGCCCAGCGCTCGACCGCCGGCCCGGCCACCTCGACCGTGTGCCCGCAGCGGCGGCAGACCAGGTGGTGGTGATGGTCGTCGCTGGCGCACGCCCGGTAGACCGACTCGCCCTCGTCGGTGCGCAGAACGTCGACCTGGCCGCAGTCGGCCAGCGCCTGCAGCGCCCGGTAGACGGTGGTCAACCCGATCTTCGCGCCGTGCAGGCGCATCTCTGCATAGACGTCCTGGGCGCTGCGGAACCCCTCGCTGCGGCGAAGGGTGTCGTGCACGGCATCGCGCCTCGTCGTCATGCGACCTCCTCGACACGGACATGTGGTCGCCGGCTCACTGGGGACTCCTGGATACGGCCTCGCCGTACGAATTTACCGACAGCCAGGGCCAGGACGAAGCCGGCGAGGGCGAGAAGCACGATCGCCGCGCCCGGAGGCACCCGTGACGACATCGTCGAGGCCAGCAGACCGCCCACCGAGGCGAGCACGCCGAACAGCATCGCCAGCCCCATCGTGGCCCTGAACCCCCTGGTGAGCTGCTGGCTCGTGGCCACCGGGATCACCATCAGGGCGCTGACCAGCAGCAGGCCGACCACGCGCATGGCGATGACCACGGTGAGCGCGGCGGTGACCGCGATCAGCAGGCTGAGGAAGCGCACCGGCAGGCCGCTGGCCTTGGCCATCTCCTCGTCCTGGCAGAGCACGAACAGCTCCCTGCCGAAGACGACGACCACCCCGATCACCGCCACGGCCAGCGCGCCGATGATCCAGATGTCCTCCCGCGTGACGCTGGCGATGGCGCCGAACAGGTAGGAGTTCAGCTTGGCGTTGCTGCCGCCGGGGGCGATGCCCATGAGCATGACGCCGCCCGCGATGCCGCCGTAGAACAGCAGGGCGAGCGCGACGTCGCCGCTGGTCCGGCCCCGGGCCCTGACCAGCTCGATCGCCACCGCGCCCAGCACCGAGACGATCACGGCGGTCAGCACCGGCGCCGTGCCGGTCAGGAAGCCCAGCGCCACGCCGGTCAGCGCGACGTGCCCGATGCCGTCGCCGAGCAGCGACAGCCTGCGCTGCACGATGAACGTGCCCACCGCGGGCGCGCACAGCCCCACCAGCAGCGCGGCGATCAGCGCGAGCTGGAAGAGGTTCTCCTGCAGAAGGTCGATCATCGCGGTTCTCCCTGCCAGCCGGTCAGCGGGCCGGCGGCCGGCTCCTCGGCGTGCGGATGCTGGTGCTCGTGTCCCGGCCTGGCGCACTCGCCCTCGGGCCGCGGCGGCTCGCCGTCGTGCGCGACGCGGCCCTCGCGGACCACGACGCCGCGGGTGATCAGCGGCTCCAGCGGGCCCAGCTCGTGGGCGACCAGGACGATCGTCTTGCCGTCGCGGACCAGGCTCCCCAGCGTGTCGGCCAGGAGCCGCTGGGTCTCGGCGTCGACGCCCGCCGTGGGCTCGTCCATCACGTACGTGTCGGGCTCCCCGGCCAGGGCGCGGGCGATGAGCACGCGCTGCTGCTGGCCGCCCGAGAGCGACTGCACGGGGTCGCCGGCCCGGCCGGTCAGGTCGACCGCGTCCAGGGCGTGCGCGACCGCCGCCCGGTCGGCCGCGCTGGTCCTGCGCAGCCGGCTCTGCCTGGCGACGCGGCCCGAGGCCACGACCTCGCGGACGGTGGCGGGCACGCCGCCGCCGACCTGGAGGCGCTGGGGCACGTAGCCGATGCGCCACCACTCGCGGAACCTGGCGGGCGGGGAGCCGTACAGGAGGGTCTGGCCGCCGGACAGCGGGGTGAGGCCGAGCAGCGCGCGGACCAGGGTGGACTTGCCCGAGCCGTTGGCCCCCAGGAGGGCCACGACCTCGCCGGGGCACACGGTCAGGTCGACGCCGCGCAGGATCTGCCGGCCGTCGAAGCTGACCCGGCCGCCGGTCATCGCGAAGGCCGTCTCGCTCATGCCGCACACCCCAGCGCCGTCCGGAGGGTCTTGAGGTTGTCGCGCATGGCCGTCAGGTAGTCGCCGGCGGGCTTGCTCTCCAGCGGGTCGAGCACGGCCGTCTTCGCGCCGACCTCGCCGGCCAGCACCTCGGCCACCTTCGGGCTCACCAGGGACTCGGTGAAGATCGTGGTGGCGCCCTCGGACCTGGCCAGCGCGGCCACCTCCGACAGGCGCTTGGGCGACGGCTCGGTCTCGGGGTCGAGCGTGATGCCCACCTGCTTGAGCTTGTAGCGGTCGGCCAGGTAGCCGAACGCCTCGTGCGCGGTGACCAGCGTCTTGCCGGCGCAGGCGGCCAGGCCCTTGGCGAACTCCTGGTCGAGGCCGCCCAGCACGCCCGCAGCCGTGGCGGCGCGGTCCTTGTACGCCTGCGCGTGGGCGGGGTCGGCGGCGGCCAGGCGCTCGCCCAGCTTTCCGGCGACCGTGGCCAGCCGGGACGGGTCGAGCCAGATGTGCGGGTCGTAGGAGACGCCGTGCTCCTCCGCGTGCCCCTCCTCATCGGCGTGCCCGCCCGCCGGGATCGTCGTGACGGCGGCGGCGGCGTCGAAGGCGGTGTCGGCGGAGACGGCGTCGTCGACGGCCGGCTGCACGCCCTTGACGTAGACCGTGAGCGCGGCGTCCTGGAGCTTGGTCATCTGCTGGATGCCCAGCTCCAGGTCGTGCGGCTCGACGCCGGGCGCGGTCAGGACGGTCACGTTCGCGTCGGGCCCGGCCACCTGCTCCGTGAGCCACTGGAGCGGGTAGAAGGCGGCGATCACCTCGGGCCTGCCGCCCGCGGCGGTCTCGGTGCTCTCCGCGGCCCCGGCGCCACAGGCGGACGTGGCCAGCAGGGCTGCTCCGGCGAGGAAGATCAGGGCGCGCATTGGGGGCGTACGGGACATCACGCCCTCAAGTATGGAGAAAATGAAAATGATTGTCAAAATCTCCGGCGGGCCGCCCTAGAACGCCCCAAACCGGTCAGCGGCCAGGATCGCCAGGAAGACCAGCATCGCGACCCGCAGCAGCCGCCCGCCGATGCCCAGCGACGGCCACGACAGGTACGCCAGCCACCCGACGAACGCCAGCACCAGCAGCGCCGCCACGCCGCCCAGCCAGTTGGCCAGCGCGAAGGCGGCCAGCAGCAGGATCACCAGCACGGCGGGGGCCACCCACCTGGGCACCTGCGTGAACAGAAACGTCATCGGGACCGCGCTGCGCCGCTCGACGGCCTTGCGCGCGCCGCCCGCGCCCGGCGTGAAGAACTGCTCGCCCTGGGGCAGCGGGCGCTTGTTTTTGGAGGCCACGTCGAGAGCCTATGGGAGTTCGTGTGACAGCAGGGTGCGCACCTCTAGGCTGGGCTGGTGCTCGCCGTGATCCGATACACCGTGCCAGAGTCCCAGTCCCAGGACTTCCTCAAGCAGGGCCACACCATCCTCGACACCTTCGCCGCCCAGCCGGGTTACCACCGCGGGCGGCTGGCCCGTTCGGTCGACGAGCCCAACCTGTGGGCGCTGGTCAGCGAATGGGAGGGCGCGGGGTTCTACCGCAGGGCGCTGTCGGCCTCCAGGATGGTCATGTACCCGTTGATGATCCTCATGGTCAACGAACCCAGCGCGTACGAGGACGTGTACACGCAAGAGGGTGCGTAGCGTTACTCGCGCGCGAGACCGGGTGAGCGTCCCCTAAGCTGGGATCTCATCGAATTCACTCGCCGACCTCCAGCCGGAAAGAGACGCAACCAAAATGGCACGACGCACCGACGTCATGGACACCATCGTCAGCCTCGCCAAGCGCCGCGGGCTTGTTTACCCGTCGAGCGAGATCTACGGCGGACTTCGCGCGTCGTGGGACTACGGTCCTCTGGGTGTCGAGCTGAAGAACAACGTCAAGCGGCAGTGGTGGCTGTCGATGGTCCAGTCGCGCGACGACGTGGTGGGCCTCGACTCCTGCGTCATCCTGGCCCCCGAGGTCTGGCGGGCCAGCGGCCACGTCGAGACCTTCAGCGACCCGCTGACCGAGTGCATGTCCTGCCACAAGCGCTTCCGCGCCGACCACCTCGTGGAGGCGTACGAGGAGAAGAACGGCAAGGAGCCCGAGAACGGCCTGGCCGACATCACCTGCCCCAACTGCGGCAACAAGGGCACCTTCACCGACCCCCGGCAGTTCAGCGGCCTGCTCAAGACCTTCCTCGGCCCGGTCGAGGACGAGTCGGGCCTGGCCTACCTGCGTCCGGAGACGGCCCAGGGCATCTTCATCAACTACCTCAACGTGCAGCAGTCGGCGCGCAAGAAGGTCCCGTTCGGCATCGGCCAGGTCGGCAAGTCCTTCCGCAACGAGATCACCCCGGGCAACTTCATCTTCCGCACCCGCGAGTTCGAGCAGATGGAGATGGAGTTCTTCGTCAAGCCCGGCACCGACGAGGAGTGGCACCAGTACTGGATCGACGAGCGTTTCCGCTGGTACTCCGACCTGGGCATCAACAAGGACAACCTGCGCCTCTACGAGCACCCGCAGGAGAAGCTGTCCCACTACTCCAAGCGCACCGTCGACGTCGAGTACCGCTTCAACTTCCAGGGCTCGGAGTGGGGCGAGCTCGAAGGCATCGCCAACCGCACCGACTTCGACCTCACCGCCCACTCCAAGGCCTCGGGCGTCGACCTGAGCTTCTTCGAGCAGGACACCGGTGAGCGTTACGTCCCCTACGTCATCGAGCCGGCCGCCGGCGTCGACCGGGCCACGCTGACCTTCCTGATCGACGCCTACACCGAGGACGAGGCGCCCAACGCCAAGGGCGTCCTGGAGAAGCGCACGGTGCTGCGGCTCGACCACCGGCTCGCGCCGGTCAAGGCCGCGGTGCTGCCGCTGTCGCGCAACGCCGACCTGTCGCCCAAGGCTCGCGACCTGGCCGCGCAGCTGCGCCGGCGGTGGAACGTCGAGTTCGACGACGCGGGCGCGATCGGCCGCCGCTACCGCCGCCAGGACGAGATCGGCACCCCGTTCTGCATCACCGTCGACTTCGACACCCTCGAAGACCACGCGGTGACGATCCGCGAGCGCGACAGCATGGCCCAGGAGCGCATCGCCATCGACCAGGTCGACTCCTACCTGCGCCAGCGCCTCAACGACTGACCCCGGCACCACGCCACCGACGCCGCCCCGGCTCTCCGCCGCGGGCGGCGCTCGCGTTTTCCGCCCCGGCCGAGCAGCACAGGCCCGGCCGGGGCGGCACAGGCCCGGCTGAGCAGGACAGGCCCGGCCGGTCAGGACAGGTGGCGGCCGAACCAGGTCAGCACGTAGTCGTAGGCCTGCGAGGCGGCCCGCTCGTCGTAGCGGGCTCCCGTGTCGTTGAAGAAGGCGTGGCCGACGCCGGGGACGGTCACCAGCTCGTGGGTGAGCCCGGCCTTCGTCAGCGCCGCCTCGGCCGCGTCCCTGGTGGCGTTGACGCGGTCGTCCTGCTCGGCGTAGATCGCCAGCACGGACGCCTCGGTGCCGGTCAGGTCGGCGTCGTCGGGCAGCGGGCCGTAGAAGGGCGCCGCGGCGGCCAGCCGGGTCTCCCCGGACGACAACAACAGCCACGTCATCCCGCCGCCGAAGCAGAACCCGATCATGCCCAGCCCGGCGCCCCTCGCCCGCTTCTCCAGCTCGCCGACGGCCGCCTTCATGTCGGCCACGAAGCGTTCCTGGGCGATCTCGCCCAGCTTGGCCGTGACCTGCGCGGTGTCGGCGAACGCGGCCGTGCCGCCCTCTCGGGAGAGCAGGTCGGGCGCCAGGGCCGAGTAGCCGCTCGCGGCCAGCCGGCCGGCGACCGAGCGGATGTGGTCGGTCAGCCCGCGGTTCTCGTGCATGACCAGCACCGCGCCCTTGGGGTCGGCGGCGGGCGCCCAGGCGGCCCGCAGGGTGGTCCCGTCCGGGCCGGGGAACGTGATCTCCTGCGTGGGCAGCGGGGCCGGGCCCGCGGGGGAGGCCGTGCCGGACGGCGAGGCCGCGAGCGGCGTAGGCGTGCTCGCCGGGTCGGTGTCCGGGGTGGCGCCGCAGGCGGCGAGGAGGGCAGTGGCGGCGGGGAGGGCGAGCCCGAGGAGGCCCAGGCGGCGCAGGGCCTCCCGCCGCGAGATCAGGCCCTCTACGTGGTCGAGTGCCACTTCTTCTGCCAAATATCGCTGGAAGGGCGTCATGGTCGAAAGATCTAACGGTGAACACCGAAAAATCGTGTAAAGGCGATAGTTATGTGGGCTTTCGCTGGCGTTTGGTGAGGTGGTGCTGAAGCCGGGAACGCCGCTCCGGACCCATGGCGTGACACCTCATCCGGAACTATGGTCAAGATCATGCGACTGCTGGTGGTCGAGGACGAGGAAGACCTGGTCGACGCGTTACGGGTGGGTCTGGTCCGGGCGGGCTACGCGGTGGACGTGGCCTACGACGCGCCGTCGGCGCACGAGAAGCTGGAGGTCAACACCTATGACCTGGTCCTGCTCGACCTGAACCTGCCCGGCGGCGACGGCTTCGAGCTCTGCCGTTCGGTACGGGCCGCCGGCCGCGGGGTGCGGATCATCATGGTCACCGCCCGCGACCGCCTCGACGACCGGGTGCGCGGCCTCGACGAGGGCGCCGACGACTACCTGGTCAAGCCGTTCGCCTTCCCCGAGCTGCTGGCCAGGGTGCGGGCGCTGCTGCGCAGGGACACCGGCGGCACCGCCGTCCTCCAGGTGGGCGGGCTGCGCATCGACACCGCCCGCATGGAGGTCTCCCTCGACGGCCGGTCGCTGGCCCTGACCCCCAAGGAGTACGGCGTGCTGCACTACCTGATGACCCGCCCCGGCCACGTGGTCTCCACCGAGGAGCTGCTCGAACACGTCTGGGACGAGCACGCCGACCCGTTCACCAACACCGTCCGGGTCACCGTCGGCAACCTGCGCCGCAAGCTCCAGGAGGACGGCCTCATCGAGACGGTGATCAGCCGCGGCTACCGGCTCAGGGAGCCGGCGTGATCCACACCATCCGCTTCCGGCTCACCGTGCTCTACTCGGGGCTGCTGTTCGTGCTGGCCGCGCTGGTGCTGGGCGGCATCTACGTCGCGGTCTCCAAGACCACCGAGGAACGCCCGTACTCCACCGAGTACGCCAAGGCGTACCGCGGCAACCAGTACGTGGGCAAGCAGGAGGTCGTCTTCATCGAGGAGGTCGAGAACGAGGTCAACATCAGGACGCTGGCCACGCTGCGCGACTACTCGCTGGCCACCCTGGCCGCACTCTACCTGGCGTCCCTGGGCATCGGCTGGGTGTTGTCGGGACGGGTGCTGCGCCCGGTGCGGTCGATCACCCGGACGACGGAGGAGATCCAGGCGACCGACCTGACGCGGCGGATCAGGCTGGGCGGCTCGCGCGACGAGCTCAAGGACCTGGCCGACACCATCGACACCATGCTCGACCGGCTGGAGGAGGCGTTCAGCGCGCAGCGCCGGCTGATCGACGACGCCTCGCACGAACTGCGCAGCCCCCTGACGATCATCCGGGCCAACGTGGACGCCGTGCTCGCCTCGCCCGAGGCCAGCGAGGAGGAGCGGGCCAGGGCCGTGCAGATCGTGGACCGGGCGACCACCCGCATGACCAGGCTCGTGGAGGACCTGCTGGCCAGCGCCCGGCGGCAGGCGACCGCGTTCGCCGACACCGACCTCGACCTGAGCAGGGTGGCGCGGGAGGCGTGCGAGGAGTACGCGGCGCCTGCCGCCGCCCGCGGCCTGACGATCACCCGCGGGCTGGACAGGAACCTGGAGATGACCGGCGACCAGGACGCGCTGCGCCGGGCCGTGGCCAACCTGCTGTCCAACGCGGTGCGCCTGACCCCGCCGGGCGGCAGCGTCCGGGTGGAGGCCGGCCGGTCGGGCGGCTGGTTGTGGGTCGCGGTCAGGGACGACGGCCCCGGGCTCGGCGTCGCGGAGCAGGAGCGGGTCTTCGACCGGTTCTGGCGCGGCGAGGCCAGCCGGCGCGACCGGCACACGGGCCTCGGCCTGGCCATCGTCCGGCAGATCGTGGAGTCGCACGGGGGACGGGTGGCGGTGTTCTCCAGGCTCGGGCAGGGGGCCACGTTCGTGTTGTGGCTGCCGCCGCGCGACGGCGCGCCGGGCCCGGCGCCCGAGGGCAACCCCATCCCCGCCTGACCGCCCCGCCTGACCGCCCCGCGGGGGCCCGCGCCGACGCGGGCCCGGCGTCTACTCCAGCACGCGCCCGACGAGCTGCCCGTCACGCGCCACCGCCACGCAGTACGCCGTGCGGTGGCGCGGCCACTCCTCCTCCAGTGGCGGCAGCGCGGTCACCTCGACCTCGCTCCCCCTGCCCGGCGCGACCCGCAGCCGCGGCGCGCAGAAGTCCGTGGCCTGCCGCTTGGCCTGCTCGGCGCCCGGCCACGCGCCCTCCGGCACGACGTAGATCATGCCGAACTCGGCCGCGTGCGGGTTGCCGCACGGCACGAGCGTCGCGATCAGATCGTCGGGGATCGACACGAGGCAGTCGCCCGGCCGGAGTTGGGTCGCGTGTCGCTGTTCCGCCCCCGGCACCAGCGACCCCGCGGAGGGCTCGGGCGTTCCCGAGCCGCAGGCGGACAGCGCCAGGACCAGGCAGGCGGCCATCAGACCTCGTGGCGTCGTGCGGGGCATGCGAGCAGAGTGTCATGCCTCGATCACGTCCATATCGCGGAACGACCCGAGCTGTGTCACGTTGAGCGATCACGACGGCCGCCGGCCCGGTGCGGCGGCCGGAGGTCCAGGTAGATCACCGTGTCCGCGGGGGACTTGGGCGATCCCGCGACGAAGCCTGCACGGCGCTTTGGCTTGGCGGGAGCGGCCATGGGCGTCTCCTGGCGGGACCGCATCCGATTCCCCACCTCTCGCTCCTCTTTCTCAAGAATTGGTGTAAACCAATTGGTATAAACCAATTTATCGGGCAGCGGTCCTATAATTGGATTAGACCTGTCGCGGGCGGTTGACCTGCAAAAACGATGACTTATCCGAGGAGTGCAGTTTCATCATCAATTTCGCCGGTAGAGTCCGGGACAGAAGCGTTGGATTGGAGCTGTGGTGGCCAAGTACGTTTACGACTTCACCGAGGGCAACAGGAATCTCAAGGATCTTCTCGGTGGAAAGGGCGCGAATCTCGCCGAGATGACGAATCTCGGGCTGCCCGTACCCCCCGGATTCACGATCACCACTGAAGCCTGCCGTCACTACCTGACGGAAGGCGCTCTTCCCGACGGCCTGGAGCGCGAGGTCGCCGAGCACCTGGACGCCCTGGAGGCCCAGATGGGCCGCCGGCTCGGTCAGGCCGACGACCCGCTGCTGGTCAGCGTACGGTCGGGCGCGAAGTTCTCCATGCCGGGCATGATGGAGACGGTCCTCAACATCGGGCTCAACGACGAGTCGGTGCACGGCCTGGCCAAGCAGGCGGGCGGCAACGACCGCTTCGCCTGGGACTCCTACCGCCGGCTGATCCAGATGTTCGGCAAGACTGTGCTCGGCCTCGACGGCGACCTGTTCGAGCACGCGCTCGACGAGCTGAAGGGCCGCCGCCAGGACACCGACCTCGACGCGGGCGAGTTGCAGGGGCTGGTCGAGACCTACAAGGGCATCGTCCGGGAGCAGACCGGCAAGGACTTCCCCGCCGACCCCCGCGAGCAGATGCGGCTGGCCGTCATGGCGGTCTTCGACTCCTGGAACGCCCCGCGCGCCATCCTCTACCGCCGCCAGGAGCGCATCCCGGCCGACCTCGGCACCGCCGTCAACATCGTGGCCATGGTCTTCGGCAACGTCGGCAACGACTCCGGCACCGGCGTCGCCTTCACCCGCGACCCCGGCTCCGGCCAGCAGGGCATCTACGGCGACTACCTGCAGAACGCCCAGGGTGAGGACGTCGTCGCGGGCATCCGCAACACCATCCCCCTCCAGGAACTCGAACGCCTCGACAAGCGCTCCTACGACGAGTTGCTGCAGATCATGGAGACGCTGGAGAACCACTACAAGGACCTGTGCGACATCGAGTTCACGATCGAGCGCGGCAAGTTGTGGATGCTCCAGACGCGGGTCGGCAAGCGCACCGCCGCGGCCGCCTTCTGCATCGCCACCCAGCTCGTCGACCAGGGCCTGATCACCCTCGACGAGGCCGTCACCCGCGTCAACGGCGACCAGCTCGCCCAGCTCATGTTCCCCCGCTTCGACGGCGGCGCCGAGAAGAAGAAGATCGCCAAGGGCATGAACGCCTCGCCGGGCGCCGCCGTGGGCAAGGTCGTCTTCTCCTCCGAGCGCGCCGTCGAGCTGGCCGGACGGGGCGAGGACGTCATCCTCGTCCGCCGTGAGACCAACCCCGACGACCTGGCCGGCATGATCGCCGCCAAGGGCATCCTGACCAGCCGCGGCGGCAAGACCTCGCACGCCGCCGTGGTCGCCCGCGGCATGGGCAAGACGTGCGTGTGCGGCGCCGAGGAGCTGGAGGTCTCCACCGGCGAACTCAGGTTCACCGCGCCCGGCGGCGAGGTCGTCTCCGAAGGGGACGTGATCTCCATCGACGGCAGCACCGGCGAGGTCTACCTCGGCGAGGTCCCGGTCGTGGACTCGGCCGTCGTCGAGTACTTCGAGGGCGCGCAGCCGGACGACGACCTGGTCAGGGCCGTGGACCGGATCATGGGCCACGCCGACTCCGTGCGCCGGCTCCGGGTCCGCGCCAACGCCGACACCCCCGAGGACGCCGCGCGGGCCCGCCGCTTCGGCGCCCAGGGCATCGGCCTGTGCCGCACCGAGCACATGTTCCTCGGCGAGCGCCGCCAGCTCGTCGAGGACCTCGTCCTGGCCGACGGCGACCAGGAGCGGCAGGCCGCGCTCGACGCCCTCGAACCCCTCCAGAAGGCCGACTTCATCGGCATCTTCAAGGCCATGGGCGGCGACCCGGTCACCATCCGGCTCATCGACCCGCCTCTGCACGAGTTCCTGCCCGACCTGGTGGACCTGTCGGTCAAGGTCGCCACCTCGCCCGACGTGACCGACAAGGACCGCAGGCTGCTGGCCGCCGTCAAGAGGCTGCACGAGCAGAACCCGATGCTGGGCCTGCGCGGCGTACGTCTCGGCCTGGTGATCCCCGGGCTGTTCGCCATGCAGGTGCGGGCGATCGCCCAGGCCGCGGCCGAGGTCCCCGGCGCGCGTCCGGAGATCATGATCCCGCTGGTGGCGTCCGTCCAGGAGCTGGAGTCCGTACGCGAGGAGGCGACCAGGATCCTCGCGGAGACCGGCGTCGAGGCGCTGATCGGCACCATGATCGAGGTGCCGAGGGCGGCGCTGACGGCGGGCCAGATCGCCGAGGCCGCCGAGTTCTTCTCCTTCGGCACGAACGACCTGACCCAGATGACCTGGGGCTTCAGCCGCGACGACGTGGAGGCCGCCTTCTTCTCGCGCTACCTGGAGCTGGGCATCTTCGGCGTCAGCCCGTTCGAGACCCTGGACCGCGACGGCGTCGGACGGCTGGTCAGGATCGCTGTCGAGGAGGGCCGTGCGGCCCGCCCCGACCTGCACGTCGGCATCTGCGGCGAGCACGGCGGCGACCCCGACTCGGTGCACTTCTGCCACGAGGTCGGCCTCGACTACGTCTCCTGCTCCCCGTTCCGCATCCCGGTGGCCCGGCTGGAGGCCGGCCGCGCCGCCCTGACCGACACCGACTCCGACACCCGCTGACGAGCGCGGCGGCCGGGACCCCGCAGCCCGGCCGCCCCTACCCGCGGCGCCGGTTGGCCAGCGCCACGGCGGTGAACACCACGACCCCGATCAGGAGGAAGAAGAGCACGAAACCGATGATGATCTCCGGGACGCCTAAGTTCACGAGGGTTACCTCCCTACCGGCGCCCCTGGAGGAGCGCTCCTTGCGACGGATCGTAGGAGCGCGCGGTTGAGGATCTGTTGATTTCCTGTCCACGAACCCCGGAGATCGCGCCAAAACCGGCCATTGGGATACTTTCCGCCATGAAAGATCTCCTGGAATGGGAGCTGCGGACCGCCGCGCCGGACGACGTGGAGGCCATCGCGGAGCTGCGGGCCACGGTGATGCGCCCCGACCTGGAACGGCTGGGCCGCTTCGACGAGCACCGGGTACGGCAGCGCTTCCGCGACTCCTTCGCCCCCGGGCACACCTCCGTCATCCTGGCCGACGGCGCCTTCGCCGGCTGCGTCACCCTGCGCCCCGCCGAGGACGGGCGCCGGCTGGAGCACTTCTACCTCGCCCCCGCCGTCCAGGGACGCGGGCTCGGCACGGCCGTCCTGCGCGCGCTGCTGGACCGCGCCGACGCCGAGCGCGCGACCGTGCGCCTGGTCGTCCTGCGGGGCAGCGCCGCCCAGCGGCTCTACGAGCGGCACGGCTTCACCGTCGAGGGCGAGGACCAGGTCGACGTCCTCATGGTCCGCCGGCCGGCCGCCGGGCCGCCCGCGGCGGGCTAGCGGGGCAGGGCCTCCTCGGCCGGTACGTAGTCGTGCCGCATCCCGTGGTCGCCCAGCCACTGCCGCAGCCCGGCCACGGCCTCCGGATCGCCGGCGACCCGGGCCGCGTACTCGGCCAGGGCCACCTCCTCGCCGTCCTCGAACAGCAGCCGGGCGGGGCCCGACCAGGACAGCGTCCACCTGGCCTCGCCGAGCTGGATCAGCACCGCCTCCAGGGCCTGCCCCAGCACCCCGGCGAGCAGCGTCTCCGAGGGTTTCCAGCCCAGCTCGCGCAGCTGTTCGGCCAGCTCGGCCTGCCGGCCCCTGGCGATCGACTCGAAGGCCGCGTCGAGGTAGGGCCGCGTGGCCCCCATCACCCGCTGGCCCGCCACCGCCAGGTCGTGCAGGGCCTCGGCGTTGCGCCCGGCGTACATGCCCCGGGCCACCAGCTCGTCCCACGGCACCGGGCGCAGCCCGGCCAGCGCCTCCGGCGTCCACATCGACCGCTCCACCGCCTCGGCCGCGACGTCGGGGTCGCGCAGCAGGGTCAGCGCCGGACGCGGGTCGGGGACGTGCTCGGGCTCCGGCAGCACCGCGATGGCCGCCAGCCGGTCGGCCAGGCTGGGATGGGAGTCGTACGGCGAGACCTCCTCGGGCCGCTCGCCCAGCCTGGCGATCTCGGCCTGCCGGCCGGGGTCGTTCATCAGCGCGTGGAAACCGCCGAACACCGAGGCGGGCCGGGTGCCGCCCACGCCGGTCAGCGACAGGTAGTCGCCGGCGTACAGCTCCCAGCCCAGGGAGGTGTCGTGGATCTTGCGGAGCGCGCCCGACATGGCCTGGCGCCCGCCGATCGCCACCGCGAACGCGTCGGCCTCCAGCTCCTGACGGCGCGACACGGCCTGCGAAACCCGCAGGTAGAGCTTGGCGTACCAGGCGAAGAGCCGTTGAATGATCGGATGGTTGCCCAACCCCTGCACGGTCGCGATCAGCGAGACCCGCCCCCGGTAGACGGGCGCGCCGAGCCGCGTGTGGGCCCCGCTGTAGTGGCCCAGCTCGTGCCCGAGCACGGCGCGCATCTCGTCGACGGTGAGCGTCTGGAGCAGTGGCAGCCCGATGAACATCCGCCGCCGCGTCGCGCGCAGCCCCAGGAACCGGGTGTCCTCCGAGACCGCCGCGTTCACCTCGGGGACGAGCCGGATCTCGTCGGGCGGCGCGGTGCGCACCCGCCGGGCCAGGTCCTCCACCGCCTGCCAGAGGGCGGGCTCGTGCTCGCGCCCCACCGGCACGCCCGGCAGCTCGCCCCCCTGCCTCCTGCCGACCATGAACAGCGCCCGCACCAGCGCGCCCGCCGCCAGCGTGAGCACGATCGCGACCTTCAGCGCCGCGGTGTGGAAGTCCACCAGCAGCAGGACGTCGAAGAACACGGCGGCCACCAGGATGACGCCGACCAGCACGTAGAAGCCGGCGAGCAGACTGAAGGCCAGCACCGCTCGGAACGCTGTCGTCATGGGGGAGGGCTCCCGGGGAAGGGGTTCTCGCGAGGCTCGACACTAGCGGAGACAGGAAACTGGATAAAATCACTGCACCAATGTCGTACTACGACGAGCACGACCAGGAACGATGGGTCCCGGAACCACCCGGCAACCCCGGCCGCGGTGCGTTCGAACGCGACCGCGCCCGCGTCCTGCACAGCGCCGCGCTGCGCAGGCTGGCGGCCAAGACCCAGGTCGTGGGCCCCGGCGAGACGCTCGGCGGCGGCCAGCACATCCCGCGCACCCGGCTGACCCACTCGCTCGAGTGCGCCCAGGTCGGCAGGGAGATGGGCGCCACGCTCGGCGTCGACCCCGACCTGGTCGAGACCGCCTGCCTGGCCCACGACCTCGGCCATCCGCCGTTCGGGCACAACGGCGAGGTGGCGCTCAACGCGCTGGCCACCTCGTGCGGCGGCTTCGAGGGCAACGCCCAGAGCCTGCGCCTGCTCACCAGGCTGGAGGCCAAGGTCCTGACCGACGACGGCCGCAGCGCCGGACTCAACCTCACCAGGGCCGCCCTCGACGCCTCCGTCAAATACCCCTGGACGTGCGAGAAGTCCCCGAAGTTCGGCGTCTACCACGACGACCTGCCGGTCTTCGAGTGGATCAGGGACGGCGCCCCGGAGGGCCGCGTGAGCTTCGAGGCCCAGATCATGGACTGGGCCGACGACGTCGCCTACTCCGTCCACGACCTGGAGGACGCCCTCCACTCCGGCCACGTCACCCCCGAGGCGCTCCAGTCGCCCGTGGAGCGCGGCGCGGTGGCCCGCATCACCCGCACCTGGTACGCGCCCGGCGCCGACCTCAACGAGCTGGAGGAGGTCTTCGCCAAGCTGATCGCCGACCCGCTGTGGCCGCGCCGGTTCGAGGCCACGCTCGCCGACCTGGCCGGCCTCAAGGCGCTCACCAGCGGCCTGATCGGCCGGTTCTGCCGCTCGGCCCAGACCGCCACCAAGGAGGTCCACGGCGCCCGCCACCGCGCCGACCTCGTCGTGCCGCGCGCCACGCTGCTGGAGTGCGCCCTGCTCAAGGGCGTCACCGCCCACTACGTGATGACCACCGAGGGCCACCACGCCAACCAGGCCAGGCAGCGCGAGCTGATCACCGAGCTGGCCTCGCTGATCACGCTCGGCGCTCCCGGCACCCTCGAACCCGCCTTCCGTCCCGCCTTCGTCGACGCCCCCGACGACGCCGCGCGGGTGCGCGTCGTGATCGACCAGATCGCCTCGCTCACCGACACCTCGGCCGTGGCCTGGCACCGGCGCCTGTCGACGTGACGCCATGCCGCCGGGGCCGGTGAAACCGCCCCCACGAGCGGCTTTGCGGACCTGCCTCGTCGGCGGATACTGCGCGCATGGCTACATATGTCATCGTCGGCGCGGGCCTTGCGGGAGCCAAGGCCGCGCAGACGTTGCGCGAGGAGGGCTTCGCCGGCGAGGTGGTGCTCGCCGGCGCGGAGAGCGAACGCCCGTACGAGCGGCCGCCCCTGTCCAAGGAGTACCTGCGGGGTGGCAGTGAGCGGGAGAGGATCTACGTCCACGCCCCCGGCTGGTACGCCGACAACGACGTTGAGCTGCGGCTCGGCCTGCCCGTCACCCGCATCGAGCCCCGCAACCACGTCGTCAGGTTCGCCAACGGGTCCCGGCGGGCCTACGACAAGCTGCTGATCGCGACCGGGGCGACGCCGAGGCGCCTGCCCGGCCCGGCCTACTACCTGCGTACCGTCGAGGACTGCGAGGCGCTCAGGCGGCGCTTCGCCGAGGGCGGCAGCGTCATCGTGGTCGGGGCGTCCTGGATCGGGCTGGAGAGCGCGGCGGCGGCCCGCGCGGCGGGCTGCCCGGTCACCGTCGTCGAGCCCGAGCCCACCGCGCTCCACCGGGCGCTCGGCCCCGAGCTGGGCGCGGTGTTCGCCCGCCTGCACGCCCGCAACGGGGTGGACCTGCGCTTCGGCACCGCGGTCGCCGAGGTCACCGGCACCGGCGTGCGGCTCAGCACGGGGGAGCGGCTGACGGCCGACCTCGTGGTGGCCGGCATCGGCGTCGCGCCCGAGGTGGAGCTGGCCCGCGACGCGGGCCTGGAGGTCCGGCACGGCATCCGCACCGACGCCTCCCTGCGCACCTCGCACCCCGACGTGTACGCCGCCGGCGACGCCGCCGAGCCCTTCCACCCCCTGTACGGCAGGCACGTCCGCGTCGAGCACCGGTCGGGCGCGCTCAAGGGCGGTCCGGCCGCCGCCCGGGCCATGCTCGGCCAGGACGTCGTCCACGACGAGATCCCCTACCTCTTCACCGACCAGTACGACCTGAGCATGGAGTTCACCGGCGACACCGGCGGCCACGACGAGATCGTCTGCCGCGGGTCGGTGGAGGACCTGCGGTTCGTCGCCTTCTGGCTGCGCGAGAGCCGGGTGGTCGCCGGCATGAGCGTCAACACCAGGGACGCCGTGCCGGAGATCCAGGAGCTGATCAGGACGGGCGTCGTCATTGACCGAAAGGAGTTGACGACGGGTCCGCCGTGATCGGGTTGTCGTCCTTGGCGTCGGCGGTCCTGCGCGGCTTCCTGGGCTGCTTGGTGGCCTGCGGCACCTTCTTGGACGTGCACTGGACCGCGCAGCGCGGCGTCTCGCCGAGTTTGCCGCGCAGCGCCAGGGTCTCCTTGCGGGGGGAGAGCGTGCGGTTGCCGGAGCGCCAGGCGTCCAGGTAGTCCCACGGCTCGACCATGCCCCGGCGCACCCACCAGTAGGCCGGGCCGGTCTTCCAGGAGATCGCGAAGTAGAGGTTGGAGCCGGCGTCGCGGGCGTTGCCCGACCTGCCCACCCGGCCGAGCAGCTGCCCGGCCTTGACCCGCACGCCGGGCCGTACGCCGTCGGCGACGGAGTCGAGGTGGCCGCCGAGGTAACGCACGCCGTCGTCGCCGACGATCGTGACGAACCTGCCCTCGCGGTCGGCGCCCTTGTCGGTGGAGGGCGCCCACCGGTTCTTGACGTTGACCTCGTCCACGACGCCGTCCACCGGCGCGACGAACGAGCAGCCCTGCGGGGCCCAGATCGTCGTCTTGGGCAGCACCAGCAGGCTGCGCTGGTAGGTCGTGCCGCAGCCCTTGACCGGGAACGTGTAGGTGAACTTCGACAGCTTGGGCGGCGGCACCTTGACCGGGTCGTCCCCCTTGGGCGGCCGCTCGGCCTGCTGCTCGCCCTCCTGGCCGGACGGGCCGGGCGAGGGGATGGTGGCGGTGACCGCCGGGGTGGCGGTGGGCGTGCCCGTGGCCGGGGCCGTGGAGGGTGACTGGGCGCTGACGCCCGCCACCCCGGTCGCCTGGGCGCAGGCGCCGGTGAGCAGCACGGCGCCGGCGACAATCGCCCACCGTACGATATGCCCGGAATGCATAGTCTTCCTCACCCGTGTCACCGTTTCCACCGACAACCCTCACCTTTGTAGCCGACCACGGGACTCCGCATCACCAGTTTCCCGCTTTAGCAACCCAGAGGTGACGCCCGTCTTCCCCGGCCGTCGACAGCCCGTGCCCCGCCGTTCACCGGCCGCGGCACACCCCGCGAGGGGCGGAACCGTCGGTCGGGCGGAATAGACTCACCGGCGTGGCTGGCCGGATCCGTGATGTCGACATCGCGCTCGTACGCGAGCGTTCCCCCATCGCCGACGTGATCGGCGAGCACATCCAGTTGCGCAACGCCGGAGGGGGCAACCTCAAGGGCCTGTGCCCCTTCCACGACGAGAAGAGCCCGTCGTTCAACGTCACCCCCGAGCGCGGCATGTACTTCTGCTTCGGGTGCTCGGAAGGCGGCGACGTGATCACGTTCGTCGAGAAGATCGAGCACCTGCCGTTCGGCGAGGCGGTCGAGCGGCTGGCGCAGCGTGCTGGCATCCAGCTCCAGTACGAGCAGGGCGGCTACGTCCCCAAGCGCGACCACGGTGAGCGGGCCCGGCTGATCGAGGCCCACCGGGTGGCCGCCGAGTTCTACGCAGAGAAGCTGTTCGGGCCCGACGCGGCCCCGGGGCGGCGGTTCCTGTCCGAGCGCGGGTTCGAGCGCGCCGACGCCGAGACGTTCGGCGTCGGCTACGCGCCGGCCGAGTGGGAGGCGCTGGCGCGCCACCTGATGGGGCGCGGGTTCACCGCCGACGAGCTGGTCAAGGGCGGCCTGGCCAAGGAGGGCAGGCGGGGGCCGATCGACCGGTTCAGGGGGCGGCTGATCTGGCCGATCAGGGACGCCACGGGCGACGTGATCGGATTCGGCGCACGCAAGTTGCTCGATTCCGACGATGGTCCGAAATATCTGAATACGCCTGACTCGCCGCTTTACAAGAAGAGCCAGGTCCTTTATGGCATTGATCTCGCCAAACGAGAGATCAGCAAGCGCGCCCAGGCGGTGATCGTCGAGGGATACACCGACGTGATGGCCTGCCATCTGGCCGGAGTTCCGACCGCGGTGGCCACCTGCGGCACGTCGTTCGGCGAGGAGCACATCAAGATCCTGCGCCGGTTCCTGCTCGACCAGGCCGAGTTCCGCGGCGAGGTCATCTTCACCTTCGACGGCGACGCGGCCGGCCAGAAGGCGGCGCTGCGGGCCTTCGCCGACGAGCAGAAGTTCGTCACGCAGACCTACGTCGCGGTGCAGAGCGACGGCCTCGACCCGTGCGACCTGCGGATCAAGCAGGGCGACGCGGCGGTGCGCGACCTCATCGCGAGCCGCGAGCCGCTGTTCCAGTTCGCCATCAGGAGCACCATCTCCCGCTACGACCTGCGCAGCAACGAGGGCAAGATCGCCGCCCTCGACGCGGCGGCGCCCATCGTGGCCGGGATCAAGGACGTCGGCCTGCGCAAGCGTTACGCCATCGACCTCGACCGCTGGCTCGGGTTCATGGACGAGCGCTTCGTCATGCAGCGCATTGGAGAGGTCGCCAACACCCAGCAGGGCCGCCCCCAGCGCGCCCCCAAGGCGGCTCCCGTCGATCCGAGCGTGCGGGTGGAGGGCGAGCTGCTCAAGCTGGCCGTCCAGCGGCCCGCGCTGCTCGGGCCGCGCTTCGACGCCCTCGACCCGCAGGCCTTCACCGCGCCCGACCACGTCGCGCTGCACAAGGTCATCCAGGCCGCCGGAGGCGTCGGCGCGGCCGGTCACGGCGGCCGTGAGTGGGTCGACCGGCTGCTGGAGCACGCCCACGACGAGGGCGCCAGGGGGCTCGTGACGAGGTTCGCGGTGGAGCCGATCCAGGCCGACGCGCACGCCGAGGAGCGTTACGCGGGGGCGATGCTGGCGGCCATCGAGGCGATCGCGGTCGACCGGGCCATCGCCCAGGCCAAGTCCCGCATGCAGCGCCTCAACCCGGTGGAGGAGCAGCAGGAGTACAACAAGCTGTTCGGCGAGCTGGTGGCGCTGGAACAGCAGCGCCGGGTGCTGCGCGACCGCGCCGCGGGAAGCTGACCGCCGGGGCCTTTTGATAACAGTTCGGCAGCGGGGACGGCCGGTGAACCGGGGGGTGTACGGGGAATCCCGGCCGGTCCGCGCTGCCGTTAAGCGGCATGTCGGACATCATCCGGGCAGCGAAAGAGATACGTCCGGCCGGCGGACGTCGCCGGACGTGGGATTCCAGACCGCGTAATTGACTTTTCTTTCCTGATCAAACTCGGGCCAAACCTTTACTCGATCTCAATTCGGTAATGCTGATCGTCTTACCTTCCGCAACAAAAATGGGTCTGCCATTTGATGGAACCAATACTGCAGACTGTCTCCCGTGGGTGCATCGGTGCTGCCAAGCGGGCCGCCATCGGTAGATCAGGTGGCGGACCTCGTCGCGAAGGGAAGGGAGCGCGGAAGCGTAACCGTCGATGACGTCGCCGCCGCGCTTGACCGATCCGAGCTGCCGTCCGACGCGCTGGAACGCGTCGTGCGGATGCTCGCAGAGAACGGCGTGGAGGTCCTCGAGCCCCAGGGCGACGAGGAGTCCACCCGCGCCGATGAGGAGGACGTAGGCAAGCGGGCGCCGACCAGCGATCTCGTCCGTATCTATCTGCGGGAGATCGGCCGCGTCCCCCTGCTGACCGCCGAGGAGGAGGTGGAGCTCGCCAAGTCGATCGAAGCCGGCCTGTTCGCCGAGGACAAGCTGGCCAACGGGGTCTCGCGTCTGGCCTTCCCGGAGTTCAGGGAGCTCGTCTGGCAGGGTACCAGGGCCAAGCAGCGGCTGATCGAGGCCAACCTCAGGCTCGTGGTGTCGATCGCCAAGCGGTACGTGGGCCGCGGCATGTTGTTCCTCGACCTGATCCAGGAAGGCAACCTCGGGCTCATCCGGGCGGTCGAGAAGTTCGACTACACGAAGGGTTACAAGTTCTCCACCTACGCCACCTGGTGGATCAGGCAGGCGATCACCCGGGCGATCGCCGACCAGGCGCGCACCATCCGCATTCCGGTGCACATGGTGGAGACCATCAACAAGCTCGTCAGAGTGCAGCGTCAGCTCCACCAGGACCTCGGCCGCGAGCCCATCCCCGAGGAGATCGCCAAGGAGATGGACCTCCCGGTCGACCGCGTGGTGGAGATCCAGCGCATCGCCCAGGAGCCGGTGTCCCTGCAGTCGCCGATCGGCGAGGAGGACTCCGACCTCGGTGACTTCATCGAGGACGCCGACGCCGTCGTGCCCATGGAGGCCGCCGCCTTCATCATGCTGCAGGACCAGCTCGACGACATCCTGGCCACGCTGTCCGACCGCGAGCAGCGCATCATCCAGCTCCGCTTCGGCCTGGCCGACGGGCATCCGCGCACGCTGGAGGAGGTGGGCAGGGAGTTCGGCGTGACGCGCGAGCGCATCCGGCAGATCGAGTCGAAGACCCTGGCCAAGCTCCGCCACCCGACGCGCGCGCAGATGCTCAGGGACTACCTGGACTGACCCTTCGACCCCGCGGCGGGCCCGGCGAGCGTGCCGGGCCCGTCCGCATGCCGGGCGGCGGGCTCAGGAGCAGCCCTCGAACTGCGGCACGGCGATGTTGTCCAGGTTCAGGCCCGCCTTGCCGAACCACTTGTGCAGCAGCCTGCCCGCGGTGCCGTCCTGGTACATGTCGGTGATCGCCCGGTTCACCGCCTCGCAGCCCGGCACGTCGTCCTTGTGCAGGCCCACCCCGCTTCGCTGCTCGTTGAACTGCGCGTTGGCCAGCCGCAGCCCCGAGCCGTCCTGATTGGCCAGGCCGGCCAGGATCACGTCGTTGGTGGTGACCGCGTCCACCTGCCGGTTCTTCAGCGCGCTCAGGCACGACGCGTAGTCCTTGAACGGCACCAGCTTGGCCGCCACGCTGCGTTCCTCCACGACCCGCTCGGCGGCGTTCGAGCCCTCCACCGCGCAGATCCGGCGGCCCTTCAGCTCCCGGACGTTGTTCACCTTGTCGTCCGGCCGCGTCAGGATGTCCTGGTAGGAGATGTGGTACGGCCCCGCGAACAGCACCTTCGCCTTACGGTCCATGCTGATCGTGTACGTCGCCACCACCATGTCGGCCCGCCCTTGGAGCAGCACCTTCTCCCGGTCGCCCGCCAGCACGGGGATCAGCTTGAAGTCCTTGCCCAGCCGCTTGGCCACGTAACGCGCGACGTCGACGTCGAAGCCCTCGAAGGTGCCGCCCGGCTTGCGGAAGCCCACCGACGGCAGGTCGGACCGGACGGCGATGACGATGGAGTCCTTGTCGAGGATCGACTCCCGGCCGCCGGTCCCGCAGCCCGCGGCGGCCACCGCGGTCAGGGCCAGGGCCGCTACCAGTGCCCGCTTCAACGGTACTCCTTGAGTCTCGGCCACACCCCGGCGATCATCAGCAGCCCGATCCCGGCGATCGCGAACGGCAGCAGCCGCCACAGGTTGTCCAGCGCGTTCTCGCCGGCGTCGATGGACCGGTCGAAGGTGCGCTCGTGCCGTTCGGCCAGGGCCACCAGGGCCTGGTCGTAGGCGTCGAACGCGGCGGTGACCGGCCCGAGCTTGGCGGTCACGGCCTCGGCGGTCCTGCCCTCCAGCGCCAGCGCCCGGAAGGAGGTGTCGGCCTGCTGGAAGGCCCGGTACGCGTCCAGCACGCGGGTGCCCTCCGGGCCGGTCAGCTCGGGCCCCAGCATGCCCCGGGCCGCCCCGGCGTCGGCGGCCACCTTCGCGTGGTACTGGGTGAGGTTGCCCGACTCGAAGTAGACGACCGACTGCGACTTGTCCAGGAACGTGTGCTCGTAGGTGTCGGCGCGGTCCTTGTCCAGCAGGTAGCGGCTCTGGTCGCCCTGCATGCTGTTGCTGATCGCGCGGGCCTTGGCCAGCGTCAGGACCGAGTCGAAGCCCTGTGTCTTGGCCGTGCGCAGGTCCGTCTGGTCCTGGCCGAGCACGTTCACGCCGAGGATCAGCGAGACCACGGTGGCCAGGGTTGCGACCAGCAGCGCCGGGCCGAACACCCGGCGGAAACGCCGGGCCAGGAAGACCTGGAGCCAGATCAGGCAGCCCAGCGCGAGCAGCCCGGCCAGCAGCACCGCGGAGCGCAGCAGCGGGACCATGGCGTTCTTGTCGTCGTAGGTGCGGCGGACGATCGTGCCGCTCTCCAGGGTCAGGTTGTAGGCCTGCGGCAGCAGCACCAGCCGCATCAGGTCGGTGGCCTGCCGGTAGGTGCCCACGACACCGTCCGGCGGCGCGCCGGGCGCGTGCCGGGCCTGCTCGTTCAGCAGGAGCGCCTGCCCGGCGAGCCGTTCGTAGCGGCCGAGCCCGTCCAGCACCGACTGCACGGTCCGCCGCTCGGCCGCGTTGTCGCCGGCCAGCTCGAACGCCTTCAGCAGCGCCTGGTTGGCCTCCGTGCGCCGCCGCTCGTACCGGTCGACGGCCTCGCGGCGCTGCTGGCCGTACTGGTCGCCCATGACCAGCGCGTTGGCGACCTGGGCGTCCATGTCGCTGAGCGCCAGGTAGAGCCCGGCGGTGGCGACGACCTGCGGTCCGGCGTCGCGGCCGATGACCTGCAGCCCGTCGCCGGCGGTCAGGCTGCCCACCCCGAGCGCCGCGAACAGCAGCGCGAGCGCCGCCACGGTGACGCCGGAGATGACGCGGATGCGGCCGGGCACGCTGTGGCGTGGCAGGGGGGCTGCGCCCGCCGGGACGAGGGCGCCCGGGTTCTGCACCAGGGTCACGGCGTCCCCTCCCTGATGGTGATGACGGTCCAGGCGCCCAGGTGGATCCGGTCGCCCGGACCGACCCGGACGGGCGTGTTGATCTCCAGGGTCCTGCCGTTGACCTGGGTGCCGTTGGCCGAGCCCGGGTCCACCAGCGTCCAGGTGCCGTCGGGCTGGGCCAGCAGCACGGCGTGCAGGTGCGACACGCCCGGGTCCTCGGGCGGGCCGGTCAGGTCGATCTCCGGCGCCAGGTTCCTGGCCCTGCTGCGCCGCCCGATGCGCACCTGCTCGCCGACCAGCCCGAACGAGCGCTCGGGGCAGTACGGCGGGAAGGCCATGCGCGCCGCGTCGGGACCGCCCTCGGCGACCACCTTCTCGTAGTAGGTGCGGTCGGCGGCGGCGACGGCCTCCCACCGCGCACCCCGCACCGGGAGCGGGACGCCGCCCCCGCCGCCGGTGAAGTCGTGCCCGCACACCTCGCAGAACTGCCCGGCGCGCGGCGTCTGGCAGACCGGGCAGGCGTCGTCACCCCCGCCGGCGCCCGCCGCCACCGGCTGGGGCTGGGACGCGGCGGGCGTCCCGCCCATCTGCGCGCCGCAGACGTCGCAGTAGTCGTCGGAGCCGGAGGCGTGCCCCTGGGGACAGGTCGCCATCAGCCCTCGCCCTTACGCAGCCGGCTGGTGCGGACGGAACCGGTGTCCAGCTCGATCTCGTCGGCCTTGTCCACGTTCCTGCGCAACCGGGCCGTGCCGGTCGCTGGATCGACCTCCACGACCTTCTCCAGCAGCCGGGCGGTGTCCTCGCGGCCCGACTCCGCGGCCAGCTCCCTGGCCTTGGCCAGGCGCGCGGTCGCGGCTTCCACGTCCCCGGCGGCGCGGGCGCTGAGGCCGTCCTGGATGAGCTCGTGCAGCTCGGCCTGGCCGGTGTAGTGGGCGACCTTCCGGTTGATCTGCGTGGACTGCGCCAGGTCGTCGGTCCACTGGGCCAGCACGTTGCCGCTGGCCACGACGTCCTGGGTGTCGGGGCGCACCAGCTTCACCCAGCCGGCCCTGATCTCCTGGCCGATCTGGCCCGG
Organism: Nonomuraea sp. NPDC005692; assembly: GCF_040631115.1. Taxonomy (NCBI): domain Bacteria; kingdom Bacillati; phylum Actinomycetota; class Actinomycetes; order Streptosporangiales; family Streptosporangiaceae; genus Nonomuraea; species Nonomuraea sp. NPDC005692. Next base: position 74,908 of record NZ_JBEXYU010000022.1, read on the forward strand.
CGGCACCTCGACGCACAGGTGGTACTCGCGTTCCTCCTGGCCCCACGAGCCGGTCGGGTAGTCGCCGGTCAGCGGGTTGACGTCGGTGCGCTTGCCGGTCAGGTCGAGCAGCGTGGGGGAGACCTGCTTGACGAACTTCAGCTTGGCGGTCTGCGGCACCCACACCCGCAGCGACAGGTCCGCCACGGTCTTGCTCATCGACGTCTGCGTCACCCGGCGGAAGAACTCGGCCAAATCGCTCTGGTTCCGTACGAACTCGAACGAGCCGAGCATCGCCTCGGCGACCTTCCGCAGCTCGGCGGGCACCCAGTCGTCGCCCACGCCCAGGCTGTCGCAGACGAACTTGCCGCTCCACCCCTGCAGCACGGCCCCGAACACCTCGGGACGCTCGTTGTTCTGCCCATCGGTCATCAGCAGCGCGTGCCTGATCGCGTTCGGGTACCCGCTCAGCAGATGCCCGGCCAGCTTCAGCCACTCGCCGATGGCCGTGCCGCCGTGCGCGAGCAGCCTGCTGATGGCCCGCTCGGCCTCGGCGCGGGTGGCGGGCGTGGCCCTGACCAGGTTGGCGTTGCCGCCGGGGTAGACGACCCTGGCCTTCTCGGTCCCGGCGATCACCGCGAAGTGCACGCCGTCGCGCAGCGCGTGCACGGCCGCCGCCGCGGCCTGCCGGGCCTCGCGGATCTTGCCGCCGCTCATCGAGCCGGAGGTGTCGACGATGATGACCTCGGCCGCCTCGGTGGGCGCGGCCTGGGCGAAGCCGCCGCCGGAGGAGGCCACGGTGAGGATCGCGTGCACCTCGCGGGCGTCGGTGGACAGGTACTTGTTCTGGTCGATGTTCAGCGTGAACGTGGGCTGGTCACCCATGCGTTTCTCCTAGGGGGATGAGAACGATCGTCACGTTGTCCTGGCCGCCGGAGGCCAGTGCGTGGCGCAGCATCTCGCGGGCCATGTCGAGGGGGGTTCCCGTCTGCGGGAACCGGTAGCCGTCCAGGTAGCGCCACAGCCCGTCGCTGCACACCAGCAGCAGGCCGGGCGCCCCCGGGGCGAGCGTGCGCACGTGCAGCGACACCTCGCCGGAATCCGCGCCGAGCCACGCGGTGATCTCGCCGGTCGGGACCACGTCGTCCTCGGTCAGCAGCACGCCCTGCCCGGGGGCCTCGCCGGGCAGCCAGTACGCCCGCGTGTCGCCCGCCCAGCTCAGCGTGATCCCGCCGGGGCCGGCGACCGCGGCGACGTAGGTGCAGGCGGGGGCGTCGTCCACGGAGGTCGCCAGCGCGGTCACCGCCTTCCCGGCCAGTTCGAACGCCTCCTGCGCGGACGCCCCCCTGGCCAGGGCGGCCCCCGCGGTCTGCACCGCCGCGGCCGAGGCCTCGTCGGCCCGCGGCGAGCTGCCCACGCCGTCGCACACCACCGTGACCACGGCGTCGCCGGTGGTCAGCAGCGCCATGGCGTCCTCGTTGCGGGCGCGCCGCAGCCCCCTGTCGGTCACGGCGGCGGCCCCGCCGTCGAGCACGGTCTCGGCGTGGTCGCGGCCGGTGGGCTGGCGGGCGCCGCAACGTTCGCAGTAGCCCTCCGCGTCCACCGCGGCCGCGCCGCAGGAGGTGCAGACCGGCGCGCCGAGCGCGTGCCCGCACCGCTCGCAGTAGACGTCCCCCTGGACGACGGGGGACGCGCACATCGGGCAGTTCTGGGGGGTCGGTACGGGTTCCGTCACAGCCACGTCCTCGGTCGTACGGCGTTCGCCTCGTCGATGAGCGCGTGGCGTTCATGGCGGGAGCCGGCCGCCACCGCGAGCTTCCGGTAGATCGACTCCAGCCGCCTGCGCAGCCCCGGTTCGGTGAAGTCGGCCTCGGCCAGCTTCGTCCCGGGCGGCGCGGGGTTGTTCGCCAGCCAGGCCAGCGCGCAGCGCAGCAGCTCGGCGGTGAGCAGGTCGCGGCGGCGCGGGTCGAGGTCGGCCAGGTTGGCCAGCCGCCCGGCCGCGCCGACCAGGTCGGCGGCGGACACCGTGCTCAGGTCGGTCCGGCGGAACACCGAGGCGGCCAGCGCCACCTGCGCCGCAACCCGGTAGCTGGAGGTGGGCGGCACCTCGTCCAGCACGTTGACGCGGCCCGTCCTGGCCAGCCCGAACGCGGCGCTGACGTAGGAGTGGTCGGTCCGCCAGACGGCGTTGTACCAGTGGGCCGCCTGCCTGCCGGCGCACTCCAGCGCGAACGCCAGCGCCAGCTTGGGCGCGAGCTCGCCGGGCAGCGCCGACACGCACGCGTCGAACATCGTCACCGCGGTGTCCGTCTGGCGCGTGGCCAGCGCGAGCACCCCGCGGTACCAGGTCGTCCGCCAGTCGCCGGGGAACTGCTGTGCCAGCTCCGACAGCGCCGACGAGGTCTCGGCGGCGCCCGCCTCGGCCAGCAGCCTGGCGCGCATGAGCCGGGTCTCGGGCGTCGGCGGCATCGCCGAGAGCTGGTCGAACAGCTCCTTGCCGTCGAACCCGAGCAGGCCCGCCAGCGCGCCCGCCGCCGGGTCGAGCGGATCGACGTGCGGCACCGGCAGCTCGACCGCGACCACGGCCGGGTCGAGCGGCCCGAACACCTCCTGGCGCGAGTCCGACAGCGCCGTCCACACGGCCGAGCGCTCGGGCCCGAACAGGGTCGAGGGCGCCGGGAACGGCACGCCATCCTCGGCCGCGCTGATCTCCCGCAGCACCCCGACGAGCTGCTCCTCCATCTCCCAGGCGCTCTGGAACCGGTCGGCGGGGTTGGGCGCGGTGGCCTTGCGCAGCAGCCGCGCGAACGACTCGTGCCCGCAGTCCTGCGGCAGCGCGCTGGCCACGCCGCCCTTGGCCGGGCTCCAGGACGGGATCGTCAGCACCGCCAGGGTCCTGGCCACGGTGTAGAGGTCGGAGGTCACGGACGAGGGATGGGTGTCCAGCTCGGGCGCGTGGTAGCCGACCGTCGCCCAGGACGTGCCGGGCGGCGAGCCGACCGGCTGGACGGCGCCCAGGTCGATCAGCTTGAGCCGCCGGCCGACCCGGATCACGTTGGCCGGCTTGAGGTCGCAGTAGACCAGGCCGTTCTCGTGCAGGTAGCCGAAGGCGTGCAGGATCTCGCGGCCGTAGATCAGCGCCTCGCGCAGCGGCAGCGGGCCCTGGCGGCGCAGCTCGTGCAGGGACTGGCCGCCGACGTACTCCATGACGATGTAGCCGAGGCCGCCGGAGAGCTGGAAGTTGAGGATCTTGACGATGTTCGGGTGGTCGACCGTGGTGAGGAACTTGCGTTCGGCCTCGGCCGCCGCCAGCGCCTCGGCGTCGTTGGTGTTGAGCAGGCCCTTGAGCACGACCCAGCGGCCGTCCAGGGCCTCGTCGGCGGCCAGGTAGATCCAGCCGAGACCGCCGTGCGCCAGGCAGCCGAGCACCCGGTACTGCCCGGCCACCATGTCGTCCTTGGCCAGCTTCGGGGTGAAGGAGTACGGCGTGCGGCAGTGCGGGCAGAACCCCTCCGTCAGCCCGGGACGGCCCTGCCGGGACCGGCCCACCGGCTCCCCGCAGGCCGGGTTGGCGCAGAACCGCTTCTCCTCCGGCACCTGCGGATCGGCCATCACGGCCGTCGCCGGATCCCGGTACGGCACGGACGGCAGGTCGGCGATGCCGCCCAGCACCCCGGCCCGCGACCTGCCGCTGCTGCTCACCGGCGAGGTCAGCGACCGGCTCACCGGCTGGGTGTTCACCGGCCCGGAGAGCGGGCCCGAGAGCGGGCCCGAGAGCGGCCCCGACGCCGGGGCCGACGCCTGCTGGGGGACGGACACCGCCGGGGGCGGCGCGCCCGCCGCGTTGCCGCACAGGTCGCAGTAGCCGTCCTCGATGGTGCCGGTGCAGCCCGGCTGCGCGCAGCGGGTCATGGCTTACCTCCGTGTATCGCGCGCTGGTAGGTCTCGACCGCGGCGGCCGCCTCGGTCAGGTCGCAGGGAGCGCTCCACAGCAGGGATCGTGCCCGCTCGAAGCACGCGGTGACGCCGGGGTCCTCGGCCATGCCCTTGCGCACCGCCATGGCCTGGCAGGCGCCGAGCCGGCCGCGTAACTCGTCGCGCCTGCCGACCAGGCCGTACAGGGCCTTGGCGGTGGCCCGCGCCCGGTCGGCGGCCTTCTCCGCCTCGCTCTCCACGCTCGCCAGCCGCCTGGCCCGTAGCACCCAGGTGTCGGCCGAGGCGTCGAGCGCGGCCAGCTCGCCGGTCAGCTCCTCGACCCGGCTGCGCGGGCGGGCCTGCGGCGGCAGGGCGATCTTGACCACCACCGCGCCGTGGGCCAGCCTGGCCTCGCTCTCGGCCGCGCGTACCCGGTCGAGGGCGGCCACCAGGTCCTCGCGGCGCCTGGCGTACTCGCGCTTGACCACGATCGCCTGGTCGACCTCCGCGCGGGCCTCGGCCAGCACGCGGGCGACCCCGCCGAGGTCGGGGCCGACGCCCGCGCCGAGCGGGTCGGCGAGCAGGGCCGCGCGCATCCGCCGCAGCTCCGACTCCTGCGCCTCCAGGCCGACGCTCTCGCCCAGCTCGCGCTCCAGGTCGTGGATCTCGCGCAGGGCGCGGTCGGCGTCGTCGAGCCGGGGCAGGACGGCGTTCCACACGGCGTCGATGTCGTTGAGCGCCGAGGTGACCTCGCGGAAGGCGCCGTCCATGCGGGCGACGGTCTCGTCGAGGGTCAGCCGCTCGTCGGCCTCGGGCAGCAACGAGCGCTGCTCGACGGGCTTGGCCGCGGCCCGCAGCACGACGGACGTGCCCGACAGCAGCCGGGTCAGCTCGTCGAGCTGCTCGGCGCCGAGCTTCGCGCGCGCGGCCCTGACCTGCTCGGCGTCGCGCAGCACGGCCCGGTAGGCGTCGTTCAGCAGCCACAGCCGGGTCAGCGCGGCCTGGACGGCGGCCCAGCGCTGCCGCGTCACCCCGTCCAGCGTCGCGCCCTTGAGCAGTTGGTACGTGGTGTGGGATTCGAGATCGAGCAGGTCGCCGGAGATCCGGTCACGTTCGTCGGCCCGAGCGCGCAGCGCGTACTCGGCGCCTTCCCTGCTCATGGGTGGTCCCAGACTCATCACGCTCCCCGTGAAGAGGGCCCCCGACGCCCCGTGTCCTACCGGCTCAACGGGAGTCTTGACCGGTTGGTTCCAAAGGGTAGGGGTGACCCTGACTTGTCCCTGATTCAACCCTCGGTCACCTGCAAACGGCTTAAAGGATCTCCTACGGTGGAGACATGGCACGCATCCTTCTGATCATCGCCGCGATCATCGTCGCACTGCTTCTCGTCGGCCCGCTCGTGGGTTTCGTCTTCACGCTTCTCAAGTGGGCTCTCATCATCGGCGCCGTCGTCCTCGGTGTCACGTTCGTCGCGAAGTGGGCCAAGAGGCCGTAGCTTCCGCCCGCTTCCCAAGGCATAGTGAGTGAATGGAGGCGCGGCCGGCGGTTGACGATGCCGCGCTCGGGCGCGAGGCGCTGGCCGTGCTCGAGGCGAACTGGACGGGCAGCGGCACCGTGCCTGCGCCGGGTCTCTACCCGCACCAGTGGAGCTGGGACTCCGCGTTCGTCGTCATCGGCCTGGCCAGGCACCGCCCGGAGCGCGCCCGGGAGGAGCTGCTCAGCCTGCTGAGCGGCCAGTGGGCGACCGGCATGGTGCCCCACATCGTCTTCCACACCCGCGAGGCGTACTTCCCCGGGCCGTCGGTCTGGCGCTCGCAGGAGCACGCGTCGGCGCCCAGGGTCTGCACCTCCGGGCTCACCTCACCGCCGCTGCAGGCGCTGGCGCTGCGGTGGCTCTACCGGCACACCGGCGACGTGGCGTTCGTCCGGCGGACGTTCCCGCTGCTCGTCGCCCAGCACCACTACCTCGCCTCGGCCCGCGACCTCGGCGGCGCCGGGCTGGCGGCGATCGTTCACCCCTGGGAGTCGGGCATGGACGACAGCCCGGCCTGGGACCAGCCGCTCGCCGCGCTGCCCGCCATCGGGTACGGCTACCGCAGCGTGGAGCTGGCCGACCGCCACCCCGACAGCGACCACGACCGTTACGTCTGGCTGGCCATGCGGTACCGCGACGCCGGCTACCGCGCCGAGTACCTGCGCGACGAGCACCCGTTCGCGGTCGAGGACCCGATGTTCAACGGCATCTGGCTCGCCTCCTGCCAGGCGCTGGCCGAGCTCGCGCCGGTGGCCGGGGCCGACCCCGCGCCCCACGCCGAACAGGCCGGACGCATCAGGCAGGCCATGCTCGACCGGCTCTGGGACGGCTGCTTCTACCCCCGCGACCTGCGCTCCGGCCGACTGATCAAGGTCTGCACGGTGGGCGCGTTCGGGCCGCTGCTCGATCCCGGGCTGCCCAGCGACCAGCTGCACGCCTGCGTCGAGGTGCTGGAGTCGGCCCGGTTCATGGGCGCGACCGGCTACCCGGTGCCGAGCTGCGAGATCCGCGCCGCCCAGTTCGACCGCACGCGCTACTGGCGCGGGCCGTCCTGGGTGAACACCAACTGGCTGTTACGCCGGGCCGCCGCCGTCCACTCGCTCGACCAGCTCGGCCGGCAGCTCGCCAACGGCACCCTGCGGCTCGTCCGGCAGGCCGGGTTCCGCGAGTGCTTCGACCCGTTCGACGGCAGCGGGCGCGGGTGCCGGGACTTCTCCTGGAGCGCGGCGCTCACCCTCGACCTGCTCGCCGATACCGTGGAGATATGAGCATTCTTCGCCGCCTGCCCGCCGACGTGCGCCGATCGCTGGACACCCGGCCGGGGGAGCGGGTGCTGACGTTCACCGAGACCGGCGACGGTCACCTGGTGGCCACCAACCTGGCCCTGTTCCTGTCCGACGGGACGCGAGTGCCGTACGAGGAGATCGACAAGGCGTCCTGGGACGACGAGGGGCTGCGGGTCGTCACCACCGCCGGCGCCCGCCACTTCGAGCGCGTCGCCGAACCGCGGATGGTGCCCGAGACCGTGCGCGAGCGGGTGAACTCCACCATCGTGGTCAACAAGCACGTCAGCCTGCCGGGGCGCGGCGGCGTACGGCTGGTGGCCAGGCGCCCGCCGGGCGGCGAGGTGCTGGGCTGGACGCTCGTCTTCGACGAGGGGCTCGATCCGGCGGACCCGGGCCTGCGCGCGCAGGCCGAACAGGCCCTGGAAGGCGTCCGGCGCAGCATGGGCGTGTGAGGATCACACGTCCGTGCCGCGCCGGATCTCGGGGCCGGATCTCGGGGCCGAATCTCGGGGGAGACCCCCTCAGTAGGGGATGCCGGTCTCGCGGGACTTCCGTTCCGCGAGATCCTCCTCCTCGGGCCAGCCGCTGCCGGACCTGTGGTGGCCGTCGGAGCCGAGGAACGGGATCTTCTCCTGAAGCGTCCCGCCCACCTTCTCCCTGGCCGCCCCGGCCAGCCTCGACGCCTGCGCGCCGACCACCCCCGCGGCCTCCTGAACCCTCGGGCTGTCGGCCACACGCTGGGCCGCCCGCTTGATCTGTTCGTACCGCTCGCGGCCCGCCCGGCTGCCGAGCACGTAACCGACAGCCAGACCGACCGCAAATGTCATCCGATAACGCATCTTGCACCTCCGCTGTCTCCCGGCCTACCCCAGTTGCGATGCGACACGCACTCCAGGAGTGCGCTAATCTATTCCTGCGCACGAAGGAAGGGCCCAACAGGCCCGACCAGCAGGGCGAACGTACGATCCCGCGTAGCTCAACGGCAGAGCAGCCGGCTGTTAACCGGCAGGTTATAGGTTCGAGTCCTATCGCGGGAGCTGCAGTCAACCAAGAGGTTGGCAGTTCAGGCCCTCTCACCGACAGGTGAGAGGGCCTGATGCGTTCCACGGAGAGGTCCCCCGTCGCGTACGGATGGGACGGCAGGGTGGGCTCCAGAAAGCCATCTCGCTGACGCCCTCGTCGAGAAGTTGTACATTCACAACGGGTCCAGTGAACGTCCTCCTCACTCCGCGAGAAGCCGTTGACCACGTCTGAAGCACCGCTCAGCCCGGAACAGGGCCGCACTCCGCCGGCGGGCCTGACGCGTGCCAGGGCACGTCAGATCGTCGGGCGTCTCACGCTCTGGGTGGTGTTCGGGGTGATTTTCGGCCTGCTGCCCATCTGGATCGATGCCTTGCGTGGCGTCATGTCGCCTCAGCGGTTCAGCTGGACGTCCATCCTGGCCAAGGGGGAGCTCTTCATCGCGTCCTCCGCGCTGGCCGCCGCGGCGGTGGGTGAACTGGTCTTCGCGCCCTTCGGTCATGAATGGCAGATCATGAGAGCCATGATGGTGGGATCGTCGCTCCTGTGCTGCATAGGGAACGCGGTCGCGTACACCCAGGTGGCCATGGCGGGGCCGGGCACCGTCGCCAACGTCTCGCTGACGCTGTTCGTTCTCACCCTGGCCGCCAGCGCCGCCTGCGTCGGATTGGCGGCCGGCCGATGACCGATGTTCTCGGCCTCGCGGTCGTCCTGGCCGGATCGGGCGCCCTGGGCGCGTTCGCCTCCGCGCTGCTGGCCTGGTTCAGGCTGCGGCGACACGGTGCCGAGGTCCGCATCCGGGTGCGGAACGAGGGCGGCACCACGATCGAGCTGGCGGCGACGAATCTGCGCGGCCTCTCGGGCGAGGAAGTGCGGGAACTGACGCAGCGGATTTCCGACGCGCTCGAAGAGTCACGGATCGCTGACGATCCGAAACCCTGAACGATCAGGACATCGGCATGTCCTGAAAGAAAGGGATTCACGCGTTGTAGTGGGTGGGTTACCGATTTTTGGCGTTACGGGGACAACAGGAGTTCGGGGCGGGAAGATGAGGCTGCCGGCCGGGTGCGGCCGGCAGCCGCGGGAAGTCGTGACGGAGGCGTGGAGAGGGCGCCGCCGGCAGGACGTGCCGCCGACCCGGAATCGGCGGGGCGCTCCGCTGAGCGAAATGTTGGTTGCCGCGTGCGTACCTGGATCAGGTCACTGCGTCCCTTCGATGTGCATGCCGTGCACGCGCTGTTCGAGCGCACCACGGACCTCCGCGAGGCGGAGCGCTTCGTCAGGCTCTTCCACGCCGAGCACCCCTCGGCCGGCGGCCTGGCCGCCCGGCTGCGCGACGTCGCCAGAGACGTCGCCCGCCACGGCACCTACGTCCACACCTTCGAGGAGCTGGAGTTCGGCGCCCGGGTCGCCTGGCGCAACAGCGGCCGGTGCATCGGACGCCTGTACTGGCGTTCGCTGAAGGTCCGCGACCGGCGGGAGGTGACGACGGCCGAGGGAGTGGCGGTGGAGTGCGTGGCGCACCTGCGCGAGGCGACGGGGGAGGGACGCATCAGGCCCACCGTCACCGTCTTCGCCCCGGACACCCCGGCCATGCCGGGGCCGCGGGTGCTCAACGACCAGCTCGTCCGCTACGCGGGCCACCGGCTGAACGGCGGCGGCGTCCTCGGCGACCCGCGCAACGCCGAGCTCACCGACCTGGCCAAGAAGCTGGGCTGGCGCGGCGGGCCGGGCCGGTTCGACGTGTTGCCGCTGGTCGTGCGGGCCGGGCTCGGCGACCCGCTGTTGTGCAACCTGCCGGGCGACGCCGTGCTGGAGGTGCCGCTGCTGCATCCCGAGTACGCGTGGTTCGCCGAGCTGGAGCTGCGCTGGCACGCCGTGCCGGTCATCTCGGACATGTGCCTGGAGATCGGGGGCGTCTGCTACCCGTGCGCGCCGTTCAACGGCTGGTACATGGGCACCGAGATCGGGGCGCGCAACCTGGCCGACTCCGACCGGTACGACCTGCTCCCCGAGGTGGCCAAGCGCCTCGGGCTGGACACCTCCACCGAGCGCTCGCTCTGGCGTGACCACGCGCTGGTCGAGCTCAACGTGGCGGTGCTGCACTCGTTCGAACGCGCGGGGGTGACGATCACCGACCACCACACCGAGTCCCGGCGTTTCCTGACCCACCTGGAACGCGAGGAGCGCGCCGGACGGCGCTGCCCGGCCGACTGGTCGTGGATCGTGCCGCCGCTGTCGGGCGGCGCGACCCCGGTCTTCCACCGGTACTACGACACCTGCGAGCTGACCCCCGCGTACGTGCACCGCCACCCCACCCGCTGAGCCGCTTGCCAGCCCCGCCCAGAACATGATTCGGTTAGCGCATGGCGGAACTCGTGCTCTCATCGTCGGACCGGGGCGTGCTCACGCTGACCTTCAACCGTCCCGACACGCTCAACGCCTGGACGGACGCCATGGGCCGGCGCTACTTCGACCTGCTGGCCGAGGCCGAGAAGGACCCCGACGTCCGGGCGATCGTGGTGACCGGCGCGGGCAAGGGCTTCTGCGCCGGGGCCGACTTCAGGACGCTCGCCGCCATCCAGACCGGCTCCTACGACGAGACCCCCGACCCCCGCCCCAACACCTTCCCCACCACCATCGGCAAGCCGGTCATCGCCGCGGTCAACGGCGCCTGCGCCGGGCTCGGCATGGTGCACGCGCTCGTCTGCGACCTGGTCTTCACGGCCGAGGAGGCCAAGTGGACGACGGCGTTCCCGCGCCGCGGCCTGGTCGCCGAGTACGGCCTGTCCTGGGTGCTGCCGCGGGTCATGGGCCAGCAGCGGGCCATGGACGTCCTGCTGTCGGGCCGGGTGTTCAGCGGGCGGGAGGCGTACGAGCTGGGGCTGGCCAACCGCGCGGTGCCGGGGGAGTCGCTGCTGGAGCAGGCCCAGGAGTACGCCAGGGAGCTGGCCGTGCACAGCTCGCCGGCGTCCATGGCGGTGATCAAGCGGCAGGTGTGGCAGGACTGGGACGTCACCCTGGAGGAGTCGGCCAGGAAGGCCGTCCACGAGATGCTGGCCTCCTTCGGGCGGCCCGACTTCGCCGAGGGCGTCGCCAGCTTCCTGGAGCGCCGCCCGCCGGACTTCCCGGCGCTGTGAAACCGCAGGCCGGAGGGGTTACGGGCAGAGCGCGCCGAGGTTAGACGGCGATCCCGGCAGGGTAGGGCTGGGCGTGTCCGAAGGGTCCGCGGCCAGGCCGGGGCGTGGGGGGACGTCCAGCGGGGGCACGTTCGGGGGGGCGCGGTGCAGGCTTTCGTCATGAAGGAGATCGGCCGGGTCGGCTTCATGGACAAACCGGTGCCGCGGCCGGGTCCGCGCGACGCCGTCGTCCGCACCACCACCGCCCTCATCTGCACCTCCGACTCCCACACCGTCCAGGGCGGCATCGGGCCGCGCACCGATCTCACGCTCGGGCACGAGGGCGTCGGCGTGGTGCACGAGGTCGGCGAGGAGGTACGGGACTTCCGGCCGGGCGACCGCGTCCTGGTGGGGGCCATCACCCCCGACTGGGGCGATCTCGCCTGCCAGGACGGCCATCCGTCGCAGTCGGGCGGCCCGCTCGGCGGGTTCAAGTTCGCCAACTCCAAGGACGGCGTCTTCGCCGAGTTCTTCCACGTCAACGAGGCCGACGCCAACATGGCGAAGATCCCCGACGGGGTGCCGGACGAGACGGCCGTCTACTGCTCGGACATGCTCTCGACCGGGTTCATGGGCGCCGAGAACGGTGACATCCCCATCGGCGGGGCGGTCGCCGTGCTGGCCCAGGGCCCGGTGGGCCTCATGGCCACCGCAGGCGCCCGGTTGCGCGGCGCCGGCCTGGTCATCGGGGTCGAGTCGGTGCCCCGCCGCAAGCGACTGGCCCGCGACTTCGGCGCCGACGAGATCGTCGACTTCAGCGCCGAGGACGTCGTCGAGGGCGTGCTCCGCCTGACCGGGGGACAGGGCGTGGACACCGCCATCGAGGCGCTCGGCGCGGACGCCACCTTCCAGACCGCGATCAAAATCATCAAGCCGGGCGGGACGGTCTCCAACACCGGCTACTACGGCCAGGGCGAGTTCGTCCGCATCCCGCGCGTCGAGTGGGGCGTCGGCATGGCCGAGAAGAAGATCACGACCGGCCTGTGCCCGGGCGGGCGGCTGCGCATGGAACGCCTGCTGCGCGTCCTGGAGGGCGGCCGGGTCGATCCCACGCCGCTGACCACCCACACGTTCCGCTTCGAGGAGATGGAACGCGCCTTCGAGGTCTCGGACAAGAAGCTCGACGACGTGGTGAAGGTGATGATCACCTTCCAGCGGTGATCGCAGAGGAGAACGCCGGCCATGCTCGATCTCGATCCACCCTTCCGCCCGGTGCGCCACCGGGAGGGCTACCCGGCGCTGGAGGACCTGGGGCTCATCGGCGACGGCACGACGGCGGCCCTGGTCGCCCTCGACGGTTCGATCCCGTGGTTGTGCCTGCCGCACTTCGACAGCGACCCGCTGCTGTGCGGCCTGCTCGACCGCGAGCGCGGCGGCTGCTTCACGCTGACGACCGACGACCTGCGCGAGGCCAGGCAGTACTACGAGCCGGACACCGCCGTGCTGGTCACCGAGCTGCGCGGCCCGTCCGGCGTGGTCCGGATCACCGACGCGCTGGTCCTGCGCGCCGGCGCCGACCTCAGCGACGACGCGGGCGGCGGACGGGGCGAGCTGGTCAGGTCCGCGGTCGTCCTGGCGGGGGACGTGCGCCTGCGGGCGGAGCTGGCGCCGCGCGGCGGCGGGCAGGCCCGGGTGCTCGGCAGCGGCCTGGAGGTGCGCGCGTCCCGCCGCCCGGACCTGCGGCTGCACCTGCGGTCCGACCGGCCGCTGACCGGGCTGCGCACCGTGCACGACCTCCACGAGGGCGAGCGCCTCGACCTGGTGTTGTCGTGGGGGCGCATCCACCGTCACCACCGGTTCGACCCCGAGGCGATGGTGCGGCAGACCGCGGACGCCTGGCGGCGCTGGATGAGCGCGTGCACCTACCGGGGCCCGCAGGAGGCGCTGGTCCGGCGCTCGGTGATCACGCTGAAGCTGTGCGACGACTGGGTGAACGGCTCGCTGGTCGCGGCGCCGACGTCCTCGTTGCCCGCGCCCGTCGGCGGGGTGCGCAACTGGGACTACCGCTACACCTGGATCCGCGACGCCGCCTACGCCGTCTTCGCGCTGCGCCGCGTCGGCTTCGCGGAGGAGGCCGACGGCTTCCTCGGCTGGGTCCTCGACGCCTTCGAGCAGAGCGGCCAGCCGCGGATCATGTACACGCTGCGCGGCGACCCCGTACCCGAGGAGGTCGTCGACGCCGACCTGGAGGGCTACCGGCGCTCGGCGCCGGTGCGGTGGGGCAACGGCGCGGCCGACCAGCGCCAGCACGACGTCTACGGCGAGGTGCTGGACTGCGCCGACCAGTGGCTGCTGCCCGGCCGCGACCTCCAGCCCGCGCTGTGGTCGGGGCTGTCGGCGCTGGCAGAGGCCGCCGCGCACACCTGGCGGCAGCCCGACCAGGGCATCTGGGAGGTACGCAGCCAGGGCCGGGTCTTCACCTACTCGGCGGGCATGTGCCAGGTGGCGCTCGACCGGGCCGCGGCCATCGGCGAACGGCTGGGCCTGGCCGGTCCGATCGCCAGGTGGCGCTCCACCGCCGAGGAGCTGCGCCGGCTGATCCTGGAGCAGGCGTGGGACGAGGAGGAGCAGTGCCTGAGCGAGCACCTCGACGGCGGCGGCGGCCTGGACGCCAGCCTGCTCGCGCTGCCGCTGCGCAAGGTCGTGCCGGCCGACGACCCGCGGATGGCGGCGACCACCGCCGCCGTCGCCGAACGCCTGTCCGCCGGTGACGGCCTGCTCTACCGATACCTGCACCAGCAGTCGCCGGACGGCCTGCCCGGCGACGAGGGCGCCTTCCTGCTGTGCAGCTTCTGGCTGGTGGACAACCTCATCCTGCAAGGCCACCGGGCCCGCGCCGAGGAGCTGTACGCCTCCCTGTGCGCCCGCGCCAGCCCGCTCGGCCTGCTCCCGGAGCAGATCGACCCGGCCACGGGCGCGTTCGCGGGCAACTTCCCGCAGGCGTTCAGCCACATCGGGGTGATCGCCAGCGGGGTCAACCTGGCACGGGCGGGAGCGGCCCGGACGCCCTGACCGGCTCAGGCCAGGCGGTGGGCGCCCTTGGCGGCGGTGGCGGCCAGGAATCGCGGGGGCTGGAAGCCGCGCTCGGCGTAGGCGGCCGAGACCGACTCGCGCACGCTGTCCAGCCGGTCGTCCGGGACCAGGGCGATGGCCGAGCCGCCGAAGCCGCCGCCCGTCATCCTGGCGCCGCGGGCCCCGCCGCGGAAGGCGGCCTCCACGGCCACGTCGAGCTCCGGCGAGGAGACCTCGTACTGGTCGCGCAGCGACAGGTGGGAGGCGTTGAGCAGGGCGCCGATCTCGGTCACCTTGCCCGCGCGCAGCAGGCCGACCAGGGCCTCGACGCGGTGGTTCTCGGTGACGACGTGCATGACGCGCTTGCGCTCGTCGCCCTGGAGCCGGTCGAGGGCCGCCGCCAGGTCGGTGACGTCGCGCAGGGACGCCACACCCAGCTTGCGGGCGGCGGACTCGCACTCGGCGCGGCGCTTGGCGTACTCGCCGCCGGCGTGCTCGTGGTGGACCTGGGTGTCGATGATGAGGATGCTCAGGCCCTCGGTGGCCAGGTCGAGGGGGATCTTCCTGGATCCGAGCGAGCGGCAGTCGAGGAACAGCGCGTGGCCCTCCTCGCACAGCGCCGAGGCGGCCTGGTCCATGATGCCGCACGGCATGCCGACGAAGTCGTTCTCGGCCCGCTGGCTGAGCAGGGCGATCTCCATCGGCGTCAGGCCGAGCCCGTGGACGTCGTTCAGCGCGGAGGCGACGGCCACCTCCAGCGCGGCGCTGGAGCTCAGCCCCGCGCCCTGGGGCACGTCGCCGTCGATCGCGATGTCCGCGCCGGCGACCCGGTCGCCGAGCATGGCCAGGACGCCCACGGCGTAGCGGGCCCAGCCGGTCGCCTCCTCCCTGGCCGACAGCTCGATCGGGCCGCCGGAGGACTGGAGGGACAGCAGCCGGATGGTCTGGTCGGCGCGCGGGGTGACGGCGGCGCTCACGCCCCACGGCACCGCGAAGGGCAGGACGAAACCGTCGTTGTAGTCGGTGTGCTCGCCGATCAGGTTGACCCGGCCGGGCGCGCGCCAGACCGTCCGGGGATCGGCACCGAAGGCGGCACGAAAAGCTTCAGCAACGCGCATAATCCAACACTCCTCAACAAAGGCCCGACCGTAGACTAGCGCCATGGAGGAGCTCCTGGATCCAGCGCTCGGCGAGGTCCGGGTGTTCCTGAAGCACGATGACAACAAGCGGCGCAAACTCAAGTACAACCTGGGCCATCGGCGGCTGCTCACCTTCGGCGGGGCGTACTCCCATCACATCAGGGCCGTGGCCCAAGCCGGACGGCTGCACGGCATCGAGACGATCGGGGTGATCAGGGGCGAGGAGCACCTGCCGCTCAACCCCACGCTCGCCTTCGCCGCCTCCTGCGGGATGACCCTCACCTACCTCGACCGCGCCTCCTACCGGCTCAAGCACACGCCCGAGGTGCAGGCGCGGCTGCGGGAGCGGTGGGGCGACGTCACGATCCTGCCCGAGGGCGGCAGCAACGCCGCGGCCGTGCGCGGCTGCGCCGAGCTCCCGCCCGAGATCGACGTCGACTACGACGTCGTCTGCTGCCCGGTCGGCACCGGCGGCACCCTGGCCGGCATCTCGGCCGGGCTGCCCGAGGGCAGGCGGGCGCTGGGCTTCGCGGTGCTCAAGGGGGCCGGCTTCCTGGCCGGCGAGGTGGCCCGGCTCCAGCACGAGGCCTACGGCCGCACCTGGACGAACTGGTCGATCGACCTCGACCACCACTTCGGCGGCTACGCCCGCTCGACCCCCGCCCTCGACCGGTTCGCCGCCGAGCACCGGGTCGAGGGCGTCTACGTGGCCAAGATGCTCTACGGCGTCCTCGACCTGGCCCGGCAGGGAGTGTTCGCGCCGGGCACCCGCGTCGTGGCCGTGCTGACCGGTCAGCCCTCGACGTCGGTGGCCGCGTGCGGGGCGCCGACCGGCTTCGACTCGGGCGAGCCGCGCTGACGCAGGTAGACCGAGAGCACCACCATCGACAACACGGCCAGCAGTTCCGACTGCCAGTTCTGCAGGCTGCGGTTCCAGAACTCGGCGGAGGTCACGTACTGGCCCCACGAGACGGGGTCGCGCAGGTCGCCGAGCCGTTCGGCGTTGTAGGCCGCCTGGCCCGCCACCGACTGGGCCAGCCACGACAGCACGAAGATGGCCCCCATCACCAGCCCGAGCGAGTTGCTGAACAACCACAGCCGGGCGCCGCGGGCCTTGGCCCAGGCGGGGGAGTAGCTGGTGGCGTGCGCGCCGACCTGCTGCTCCTCGTCCGACTCGGCCCCGGCGTCCTCCACCTTCTTGGACTCGGGGGAGCCCTTCTGGACGAGCCAGACGGTCAGCATGATGTACAGGAAGAACTGCAGGTACTCCGACTGCCAGTTCTCGGCCACGTCCACGGCGAAGTCGGAGGAGGTCACGTACTCGGCGAACGACACCGGGTCGGCGCCCTGAACCATCTGCAGGTCGTTGAACTGCAGCATGCCCGCCACAGCCTGGCCGCCGAGCGCCAGCAGGAACATGACCAGGAAGGCCAGCGAGAGGGAGTTCTCCTTCAACCACTTCACAACCGCGCCCACCCTATGGCCAGGAACCAGGCCAGCCCCGCCGCGATGACGAGCAGGGTCAGCGTGAACATCACCCGCATCAGTCCTCCACCTCACATTCGTAGGGCAGGTCGTGCACGGGCCGGCAGCCCGCGGCCTTGACCCGCCAGCCGTCGTCGAAGCGGTGCAGGAACAGCGTGTCGCCGGCCAGCCGCACCTGGGCCTCCTTCCCCCACACGTTCACCTCGGTGACCGCGCCGCCGGGCCCCAGCTTGAGGTCGCCCAGCGCCTGGGCGCAGGTCTGGCCGCGGTCGGGCAGCTTCTCGGCGGTGGTCCGGGCCAGCAGTCCGCACGCCGCGTCCTCCTGGTGAGCCGCCAGCGCCGCGTGGAAACTCTCGGCGGCGCGGGCGGGGGACGTCGTGTCCACGGCGCAGCCGACGGCCGCCAGGAGGAGCGTCATCACGACGAACGGAAATCTCATGAGCCTCCCGCTACCCACGGGGGCACCGGGCATGCTGGCCGGGGGCGGGCTACCCGAGCTGGTCGAGCACCGGGGCGACCAGCGCGTTGAGCTCGCGGACCAGCACGAGCACGGCCCGGTGGGCACGCTGCTCGACCTCGTCGTGCGGCCCCTCGGGCTCCGGCGGGAGGTCGCCGAGCGGCACGGGCGCCTCGACGAGCAGCGTGGCGCGCAGGAACGGGATGCGCGCGAGGTCCTGCTGGCTCGGCTCGACGTACTGGCCGAAGGTCTCCTGCCAGCCCAGCCAGCCGCGGTCGCGCCACCAGGCACGCGACCTGGTCAGCTCGGCGGGCGGCGGCGAGACGATCCGGACGCGCGCGAACAGGGTGCCGTCCCAGGTGTTGCGGTGGCAGGTGGCCTCCAGGACGCGGCGGTCCCAGCGCACATATCCGGGGGTGAGGGCGGGCGGGGTGGCCAGCCGCCAGGCCGCGCAGGCGAACCTGACCGGCGCGATGTCACCCCACTCGAACTCGTCGAGGTTCTTGCGCACGTGCACGGCGTAGCGCCCGTCACGGTCCCTGTCGAACTCCTGGTCGATCCAGAACGCCTTGCCCATGCCCCCTACGCTACGGCCCGGCGGCGCCTTCCCGGCGGCGTACGGGAGATCCGGGCTTGCCGTCGATTGTGTGACCATTTATGCTCATTTGGTCAAACAATTGGAGGATGACGTATGGCCCGAGCGGGCAGGCCCCCACAGGACCCCGCGCGGCAGGCCGAGCGCGCCCACCGGATCCTCGACGCCGCCGCCGAGCTGATCCTGCGCTGGGGCTACGACAAGACCACCGTCGACGACGTCGCCAGGCGCGCCGGGGTCGCCAAGGGCACGATCTACCTGCACTGGAAGACGCGTGAGGAGCTGTTCGCCGCGCTGCTGCGGCGCGAGCGGGTGCTCATGCTGGATCGGGCGCGCGACGGCGCGCCGGCCACCCTCGGCGAGCTGTTCCGGAGCCTGGCCGCGGCGCTGCTGCAGCGGCCGCTGCTGCACGCGGTGCTGCTCGACGACTCCGAGGTGCTCGGCAAGCTCACCCGGCTCAAACGGCAGGGCCCGGCGGCCGGCGGCCTCGAACTCGGCGGCCCCTTCGACGCCTACCTGCGCGAGCTGGTCCGGCTGGGCGCCGTGCGCGCGGAGCCGGCCGAGCACGTCACGGTGATCGGCTCGATCTTCTACGGCTTCATGTTCCTGCCCGGCGCGCAGCCGGAGTCCGAGCGGCTGCCCGACGACCGCGTCGCCGAGCTGCTGGCCGAGACCGTCGAGCGCGCGGTGGGCACCGGACGAGCGCTGCCGCCCGCCGGCGCCGCCGCCGTCGCGCGGGCCACGCTCGACCTCCTCGACGCCCTCGCCGACGTCGCCCGGCGCAAACTGGCGACATCCATGAGCCCGGCCAAGGAGCGCGTGCAATGAAGGCAGTCATCCCCCTCGACGACGAAGCCGCCGCCGACCTCGGCACCGCGGGCGGCAAGGGCGCCTCGCTGGCCCGGCTGGTCAGGGCGGGGCTGCCGGTGCCCGGCGGGTTCGTCGTCACGACGCTGGCGTACCGGTCGTTCGTGGCGGCGTTCGGCGACGAGATCGCCTCCGGCGACGACCCCGGCGCGCTGTTCGCCGCGCACGAGATCCCGGCCGCCCTCGCCGAGGCGATCCGGGCCGCGCACGCCGCGCTCGGCGACGACGTCGCGGTGGCCGTGCGCTCCTCGGCCACCGCCGAGGACCTGCCCGACCTGTCGTTCGCCGGGCAGCAGGACACCTTCCTCAATGTCAGGGCCGACGGCCTGCTGGAGGCGGTCCGCCGCTGCTGGGCCTCGCTGTGGAACCCGCGCGCCGTCGCCTACCGCGAGCGCAACGGCGTCCCGCACGACGACGTGGCCCTGGCGGTGGTCGTCCAGGAGCTGGTGGACGCCGACGCGGCCGGGATCATGTTCACCGCCGACCCGGTCACCGGCGCGCGCGACGAGATCGTGGTCAACGCGTCCTGGGGGCTCGGCGAGGCCGTCGTCGGCGGGCAGGTCACGCCGGACACGATCACCCTGTCCGGCGGCCGGGTCACCGGCTCGCGGGTCGCCGACAAGACCGTCATGACCGTGCGTACCGCGAGCGGCACCCGCGAGGAGCCGGTGCCCGAGGAGCTGCGCCGCGCTCCCGTGCTCGACCCGGCGCAGGCGGTGGAGCTGGCCGCGCTCGGCGAACGCGTCCAGGCCCTGTACGGCATGCCCATGGACGTCGAGTGGGCCAGGCGCGACGGCACGTTCGCGATCCTCCAGGCCCGCCCGATCACCGGCCTGAAGCCGCAGGTCGAGGAGTGGAACGACAGCCTCAAGGGCGACTACCTGTGGACCGCCGGCAACCTGGGCGAGGCCATCCCCGACGTGATGACGCCGGCGACCTGGTCGTTCGTCCGGATCTTCATCCACGAGGCCATGTCGGCCTCGGCGCTGCCCGGCTTCGACCTGGTGGGCAACATTGGCGGCCGCTTCTACATGAACCTCAGCGTCGTCCACTCCATCGCCGCCGCCCTCGGCATGCGGAGCAGGCTGGGCGCGGTCGAGCAGGTCTTCGGCAGGCTGCCGGCCGGCCTGGAGGTGCCCCCGGTGCGGCTGTCCCGCTGGGAGATCATCCGGCGCGTCCTGCCGATGGCCGTCGACCTCCAGCGCCGGGTGCGCCGGAACCTCAAGGACATGCCGGCCTTCCTCGCCACCTCCCGGCAGCGCTGCGAGGAACTGCGCGAACGCGTGGCCGCCACGTCCTCCGGTCCCGAGCTGGCCGACCTGTGGGCGTCCGAGATCGAGCCGCACATGGTCACCTCCAGCCGCATGCTGGAGGCCGCCGGCCGCCAGGGCGGCGCCACGCTGGTCTGGACCCGCGACCGGCTGCGCAGGCTGATGGGCGAGGTGGACGCCGAGGCCATGCTCACCGGCGTCAACGCCGACGGCGAGCTGGCCAGCCTCGGGCCCGTCCTGGGCCTGGGCAGGCTGGCCAGGGGCGAGATCAGCAGGGAGGAGTTCGCGCTGGCCTACGGGCACCGCGGCCCCCACGAGTTCGAGGTCTCAAGGCCCAGGCCCGGCGAGGACCCGGCCTGGATCGACGCCCAGCTCGCCGGCCTGCGCGACCTGCGGGCCGACACCGAGGCGCTGCTGGCCCGGCAGGAGAAGGCCAGGCGGGAGGCGTGGGCCCGGTTCGCCGCCCGCCACCCCCGCAAGGAGGCCCGGATGCGCGCCCGGGTACGGCGGTGGAACGCCGTCGTCCGCGACCGGGAGAACGCCCGCTCGGAGAACATGCGGGCCTTCTGGGTGCTGCGCGCGTTCGTGGTGCGCGCCGGGGAGCTGACCGGGCACGGCGACGACCTGTTCCACCTCTACCTGGAGGAGATCCTCGACGTGCTGCGCGGCGACGCCTCGGCCCTCGCCCGGGTCCCGGTCCGGCGGACGACGCACGACCGGTACGCCGCGCTGCCGCCGTACCCGACGGTGATCGTCGGCCGGTTCGATCCCGTCCGGTGGGCCGCCGACCCGCGCCGCCGGGCCGACGTCTACGACGCCCGCGGCTTCGACGTCCCGGTCAGCGACACCGTGACCGGGTTCCCCGGCGCGCCGGGCGTGGTCGAGGGCGTGGTCAGGGTCATCGCCGGCCCGGAGGACGGCGACCGGCTGGGGGCCGGCGAGATCCTGGTGACGACCCTGACGAACGTCGGCTGGACGCCCATGTTCCCGCGCGCCGCCGCCGTCGTCACCGACATGGGCGCCCCGCTGTCGCACGCCTCGATCGTGGCCCGCGAGCTGGGCATCCCGGCCGTGGTCGGCACCGGCAACGCCACCATGCGGCTGCGCGACGGCGACCGCGTCCGCGTGGACGGCGAGCGCGGCACGGTCGAGTTGCTCCAGTGAAAAGACTGCGCCAAGTCGGCCGTCCCCCGGCGGCCGGTGTGTTCACTGGATGACCATGATCGAACAGTGGATCCTCGACGACGAGCGCGAGCTCGAAGCACGCTGTGCCCGCTTCCGCCTCGCCCTGCTGGGCCTCGACCGCGACGTCGCCCAGCCCGACCTCCAGGAGGCCCGGCAACCGGATGACACCACCTGAACAGCACGACCCGCCCGGCCCCCGGCCCGGACCGCACGGATGGGACGACCAGCCCGGCCCCGGGACCGGACCACACGGCTGGGACGACCTGCCCGGCGCTCTCGTCCGGGAGGTCGAGCGGCGGCTCGGCGGGGCGGCGGCCGGCTTCGCGGAGCGGCACGGCGGATTCACCGGCGGCGTGCGCGGCGTGCTCACGCTGACCGGCGGCGGCCGGGTATTCGTCAAGGCCGTGCCCGCCGGTTCGCCGTACGCGGCCGACTACCGGGCGGAGGCCGTGGTGGGCGCGGCCCTGCCGCCGGGCGTGCCCGCCCCCCGGTTCCTGTTCTCCTGCGAGGCGGCGGGGTGGGTGCTGCTCTGCTCGCGGGTCGCGCCCGGCCGGATCCCGCACGAGCCCTGGCACGACGACGAGCTGGCCGCCGCGCTCGCCCTGCTCACCGCGTGCGCCCGCGAGCTGACCCCGTCCCCGCTGGCGGGCCTGCCCACGCTGGCCGGGCGCATGTCGGGACGCTGCGAGCTGTGGAACAGCCTCGACCCCGCCCGCGCCGGTGCCTGGGAACGCGCCCGCCTGCCCCGCCTGGCCGCGGTCGAACGCCGCTGGACCGCCCTGGTCACCGGCGGCACGCTGCTGCACTTCGACCCGCGGTTCGACAACATCCTCATCGACCGCGACGGGACCGCCCGCCTGGTGGACTGGGGGCGCGCCTGCACCGGCCCGGCCTGGGCCGACCTGGTCTGCCTGCTGCTGCAGTCGGACCTCGGGCCGCGCGACCCCGAGCACCTGCTCACCACGCACCTGCTCGGCCGCCGGGCGCCCGCCGAGCAGGTGGACGCCCTCCTGGTCGCCCTCCTCGGCTACTGGACGCGCTCGGCCGCCGCGCCCGCCCCGCAGGCGCTGCGCGACCGGCGCGAACGCTCCCGCCGCGCCACCCTCGCCTGGCTGCGCACCCGCTGGCCCTGACGCGGCCCCGAACCGGCCCCGAACCGGCCCCGAACCGGCCCCGGCCGATCAGCCGCCGACGTGGATGCCGGGCCGCCGCTGCGGGTCGGGCTCGACCTTGCGGATGATCTCGCGGACGACCGGCGCGGTGTCGCCGCGGCCCAGGATGAGGTAACGCAGCAGGTGGACCATCGGCGAGCCCTCGGCCCACTCGAAGTAGCAGTGGGGGCGCACCCCGGTGCCGTCACGCAGCGCCAGCAGGACGGCCGCGATGGCGTTGGGCGCGGCCGGGCTCTCCGCGCGCAGCACGCGGTGGCCGTCGACCTCGACGCCGTGCACCCGCAGCACGTCGCTGAAGCTGGACGGGTCGATGACGTCGATCTCCAGGAACAGCACGTCGGCCCGGCCCGGCACCGGGTTCATGGACCGCTGCTCGCTCTCCTTGGCCAGGTACTCGGCCGCGTCGCCGGGGCCGCGCCGGTTGGCGATGATGTTGAGCGCGCCGTCGTGGTTCAGCGAGTCGGTGACGAACCGGCGCGCCGCCTCGTCGAACTCGATCCGGTCGGCCCGCAG
Source organism: Nonomuraea sp. NPDC005692 (assembly GCF_040631115.1). Lineage (NCBI taxonomy): Bacteria > Bacillati > Actinomycetota > Actinomycetes > Streptosporangiales > Streptosporangiaceae > Nonomuraea > Nonomuraea sp. NPDC005692. The sequence goes on from NZ_JBEXYU010000022.1 coordinate 97,517, forward strand.
CTCGGTCGTGCGCGACACCCGCGAGATCAGCGAGATCGCGACGATGCCGAGGATGAAGAACGCCGAGATGGTGATGCCGTCGGGCTTCTCCCTGATGTTCTCCACCAGCGCGTAGACCAGCACCAGGGTCAGCACGGCGAAACCCACGACGGCCGGGGTCTGGCGGTGGCGGACGGCCGAGATGGTCACCGCCACCGCGCCGGAGACCATCATGGCCAGGATGCCGGTGGCGTACGCGCCGGCCTGGGCGTCGACGTCGGCGTTGAAGGCCAGGGTGAGCAGCACGCAGATGGCCGTGTAGACCAGCACGACGGGCCGGACGGCCTTGCCCCACTCGGGCGCCATGCCGTACGAGGGCAGGTAGCGCGGCACGATGTTGATCAGGCCCGCCATGGCCGAGGCGCCGGCGAACCAGAGGATGAGGATGGTGCTGACGTCGTAGACCGTGCCGAAGCCCTCGCCGAGCCGTTCGTGCGCCAGGTACGCCAGCGCCCTGCCGTTGGCCTGCCCGCCCGGCGCGAACTGCTCGGCCGGGATGAGCACGGTCGTGACGAAGCTGGTGGCGATCAGGTAGACGCTCATGATGAGCGCGGCCACGGTCAGCAGCTTGCGGGTGTTGCCGATGCGCGAGCGCAGCCGCTGCTCGGGGTCGTCGCCCTGGGCGGCCACGAGCGGCATCATGCTGACGCCCGTCTCGAACCCGGACAGGCCCAGCACCAGCAGCGGGAAGGCCAGCACCGCCGGGCCGAGCAGCCCGGTGACGCCGCCGCGCCCGCTCAGCAGCGCGTCCGTCCAGCGCGACAGGGTCTCCGGCTCGGCCGCCACGTCGGCGAACCCGACGGCGACGACGACCGCGTTGAGCAGCAGGAACAGCGCGACCAGCGGGATCGCGACGCCGACCGCCTCGGTGAAGCCCATCAGGAACACCCCGCCGAGCACCACCAGCAGCACCACGGTGATGATCACCGCGTGCCCGTGCAGGAAGCTCGGGAAGTACGGGTTCTCCAGGATGTGCACCGAGGCGTCGGCGGCCGACAGCGTGATCGTGATGATCCACGACGTGGCCACGAACCCCAGCAGGACCAGCACGAACAGCTTGCCCCGCCAGAACGGCAGCAGGCGTTCCAGCATGGCGACCGACCCCTGCCCGTGCGGGCTCTCCTTGGCCACCCGCCGGTACATCGGCAGCATGCCCAGCAGCGTCAGCGCCACGATGAGCAGCGTGGCCAGCGGCGACAAAGCGCCGGCCGCGAGCGCGGCGATGCCGGGCAGGTAGGCCAGGGTGGAGAAGTAGTCGACGCCGGTCAGGCACATGACCTTCCACCAGGGCTGCGGCTCGCCATGGCCCTCGGCCGACTCGGGGCCGACCGGCTGGACCTGGTGCCGCAGCAACCATCGCGCCAGGCCGGTCGAAGGCGGCCCGGTACGGCCCGCGCTCTCGATCGCCTCGGGTATGGCAAGCTCACCGGTACCGCTCACCGGAACTTCCTCTCGGGGACGCCGCCAACGAACGTCCCCACCTTAGGGGGTCGGCTCTCGGCGGCACCCGGTGCGGTCCTCCCTCAGAAGCCGTCCTTGCGGGAGTCGGCCGGAAGGACGGTGGCGGCCGGGCCGTCCGGCGCGGGACCGGCCGCGCGCTCGGCGGGGTCCGGCGCGGGCACCGGCTGCACCAGCACCAGCGTCAGGTCGTCGCGCAGGTCGCCGGCGTGCTCGTCCAGCAGGTCGAGCAGGTTGGGCAGCGCGTGGTCGAGGCCGGGCGCCGCCAGGGCGTGCCGGACGTGCTGGTCGAGCGGGAACTCCACGCCGTCGGCGTCCCTGGCCTCGCTCAGGCCGTCGGTGTAGAGCAGCAGCCGCTGGGACAGGCCGAGACCGGCGCGCCGCATCCGCGGCTCGGGGCCCAGGCCGAGCGGCGGCGAGGGCTCGGGCGGATCCAGCGCCTCCAGGCGGTGGCCGATGCGCAGCGGAGCCGGATGGCCGCAGTTGACCAGCCGCACCTCGCCGGGCACGAACTCGGCCAGCAGGACGGTCACGAAGTCCTCCTCGCCCAGGTGCGGGACGAGGTCTGCGTCGAGCGCCGCGGCCAGCGCCACCAGGTCGGACGCGTCGGGCGCGTGCCGCCGGAAGGAGGCCAGCACGACGGCGCTCAGGCGGACGGCCTCCATGCCCTTGCCCTTGACGTCGCCGACGATCAGCCGCGCCCCCGAGGGCGCGACCAGCGCGTCGTGCAGGTCGCCGCCGATCAGCGCCTGGTCGGTGGCCGAACGCGTGTGGACGGCCAGGCTCATGCCGCCGAGCCGGGGCGGCAGCGGCCGGACGATCGCCTGCTGGGCCAGCTCGGCGATCTGGCGTACCCGGGACAACTCGCGCTCCTGGTCGCACTGGAACCGGTAGGCCACGGACGTCAGCCCGGCCGCGGGAGCGAGGACGAGCAGGCCCGTCAGAGGGTCGAAACCGGCGCGCCCGAAGGTGACATAGAGCGCGACAACCCCTTCGACCAGCAGGAACAGCAGGAACCAGCCTCGCTGTGAACGCATGGTGTGTCTCCGGTTATCGGCTTCTTCTTTCCGGACGCGGCGAACAGGGTGAGTAGCTACTTTCTCACTTTTAGTCACGCAGTGCATCAGGTTCCGGCAAGCTGCTGTCACAACTTCATCCGATAGGTGGCGATCACGATGGCAGGTAAGTGGCAGGCGGGCAACCTTCCAGCGGAACTCACGAGCCTGATCGGCCGCGGCGCGGAGCTGGAGCAGGTGCGCAGGGCGTGCCGGCGTTCGCGGCTGGTGACCCTGACCGGGGTGGGCGGCGTCGGCAAGAGCCGCCTGGCCCTGCGTGCCGCCGCCGACCTGCAGCCCGACTTCGCCGGCGGGTGCTGGCTGGTCGAGCTGTCGCCGCTGGACGACGGGACCCTGCTGCCGCACGCCATCGCCGAGGCGCTCCGGCTCACCGACCAGACCACCAGGCCGATGTCCGAGGTGCTGGCCGAGCACCTGTTCGGGCGCGAGCTGCTGCTCGTGCTGGACACCTGCGAGCACCTGGTCGGCGCCTGCGCGGCGACCGTCGAGGGGCTGCTCGCGGCGGTTCCCGGGCTGCACGTCCTGGCCACCAGCCGCCGTCCGCTGGAGGTGGACCCCGAGCTGGTGATCGTGGTCGACCCGCTGCCGGTGCCGGCCGCGGGCGCCACCGCGCCGCTCGGCCACGACGCCGTGACCCTGCTCGTCGAGCGCGCCGCGGAGACGATGCCGTCCTTCGAGATCACCGACACCAACCGCGACGACGTCGTCCGGCTGTGCCGCAGGCTCGAAGGCATCCCGCTGGCGATCGAGCTGGCCGCGGCCCGGCTGCGCGACCTGCCCCTGGGCCATCTGGCCGACCGGCTGGAGGACCGCTTCGCCACGCTGGAGGACGACCTCGCGCTCACCCAGGAGGCCGACCCGCCCTGGCACCAGGCGCTGCGTACCGCCGTCGGGTGGAGCCACGAGCTGTGCGAGCCCGCCGAGCGGCTGCTGTGGGCGCGGGTGTCGGTGTTCGCCGGCGACTTCGACGCCGAGGCGGCGCGCCGGGTGTGCGCCGACGAGCGGCTGCCCGAGGCCGACATCGGGCTGCTGCTCGACGCCCTGGCCGACGAGTCGATCCTGACCTGGCTGCCGACCGGCTCCGGCGAGCGCTACCGCATGCTCGACACGCTGCGCGAGTACGGCGCGGGCTGGCTGCGCGGCCTCGGCGAGGAGGAGGAGCTGCGCCGCCGGCATCGTGCCCACTACCAGGACCTGGCCGTGCGCGGCGCGGCCGGCTGGCTCGGCGCCGGCCAGCCCGCCTGGTACGACCGGATGGTCGGCGAGCACGACAACCTGCGCGCCGCGCTGGAGACCGCGCTCGGCGAGCGGGACGGCGGGGCCGCCCTCGACCTGGCCGGCACGCTGGCCTTCTTCTGGTACGGCTGCGGCTACGCCAAGGAGGGCCGCCACTACCTGGGCCAGGCCCTGGCGCTCGACCCGGCCCCCGGCCCGGTCCGCGCCCGCGCCCTGTGGGCCGACGGCCTGCTCGCCGCCACCCAGGGGGACGGCGCCGCCGTCGAGGCGCGGGCCGAGGAGTGCGAGGCCGCCGCGGCCGACGACGACGCCTTCGCCGCGCTGTGCGTCAAGGCGCTGCGCTCGGCGGCCGGGGTGATCCGCGGCGACCTGGAGCAGGCCATGGCGGAGTCGGAGCCGGCGTACGCGATGCGCTGGAGCGGCGACGAGCTGACGATCGCGGGGCTGCTGGCGCTGATGTGCCGGGCGGTCACGCACACCGTCGCCGGCCGGATCGAGGAGGCGATCTCGGTGCTGGAGGATCTGCGCGCCCTGTGCGACCAGCAGGGCGAGCAGGCGATGCGCTCCCACGGCGACCTGCTGCGCGGCCAGGCCGAACTGGCCCGCGGGCAGGTGGCCGCGGCCGTCGCCTACGGGCAGGCGGCGCTGCGCACCAAGCGCCGGCTGCACGACGACTTCGGCATCGGGCTGACCGTCGACCTGCTGGCGCTCGGCGCGGGGGCCGCGGGCCGGCCGGAGCGGGCGGCCCGGCTGCTGGGGCTGGCGCAGCGGATCTGGAGCAGCCACGGGCAGGCGCAGGCCAGCGTCCCGGCCTGGGTGGCGGCCCGGCAGGAGTGCGAGCGGCAGGCGCGCGAGGCCCTGGGCGACGACGCGTACGGGTCGGCGTTCAGCGCCGGGTACGACGGCGAGGTCGACGCCGGGATCGCGTACGCGCTCGAACCCGAGGGGGAGGGGCTGCCGAACGTGTGAGACCGCCGATCCTGGGGCTCCGACGTGGCGGAGGAGGCAGATGTTGCCTGCCTGGCGGTGACAACCTCACCCCTTGGATCCATCGGCGTTACCACGGAGAGTAGGGAGACATCCGTACATGGGAGGCTGCATTGGACACCGCGCCACTTCCGTTCCCGGTTCCCGGCGAGCGGACGTCCGAGACGATCCGCCGCCTGCGGGACGAGCACGGCCCGGTCCTGCCCGTCCTGCTGCCCGGGGGGGTGAACGGCTGGCTGGTGACCTCCTACGAGGCGACGGACGAGGTGCTGGCCAACGACGAGGCGCTCTACAGCAAGGACGCCAGGAACTTCACCGGCCTTCATGACGGCACCGTCCCCGCCGACTGGCCGCTGCGCCAGGTCATCGAGGGCGACCACCTGCTGACCAAGGACGGCGCCGACCACCGGCGGCTGCGCAGCCTGATCAACCGCGCCTTCACGCCGGCCCGGGTGGCCGCGCTGGCGCCGCGCGTCCAGGAGATGACCGACGAGCTGCTCGACCGCCTGGCCGGGCGGGACGGCGAGGTCGATCTCGTGTCCGCCTTCAGCGAGCCGCTGCCGGTCGCCGTGATCTGCGAGCTGTTCGGCGTCCCGCAGGAGGAGCGGGCGCAGATCCGCGAGTGGACCGGGGTGATGTTGTCGCACGCCGCCGCCCCCGACGAGGTCAACGCGGCGGCCGGGGCGCTGCTCGGCTACCTGGCGGCCTTCATCGCGCGCCGCCGCCGCGAGCCGGCCGACGACCTGACCACCGGTCTGATCCGCGCGAACGAGGACGACGGCGGCCGCCTGTCCGACAACGAGCTGCTGTGGATCCTGTGGGTCGTGCTCGTCGCCGGCCACGAGACGACCGTGCACCTGATCGCCAAGGCGGTCGTGGCCCTGTGCGCCGACCCCGCCCAGCTCGACCGCGCCCGTACGGAGGACGCGTGGGAGCAGGTGGTCGAGGAGGCGCTGCGCAGCCGCAACTCGGTCGTCGGCCTGGTCTTCCGCTACGCGCTCAAGGACGTCACGGTCGCCGGCACGACCATCCCGGCGGGCCGGCCCATCGTCGTCGGGCTCACCGGCGCGGGCACCGACCCGGCCCGCTACGGCCCGGACGCCGGCCGCTTCGACCTGGGCAAGGCCAAGGAGGGGCACCTGGGCTTCGGCCGGGGCCCGCACTTCTGCCTGGGGGCGCCGCTGGCCCGGCTGGAGGCCAGGATCGCGCTGTCCTCGCTGTTCGGCAGGTTCCCTGGGCTGCGCCTGGCGGTCCGCCCCGAGGAGATCGCCTACACGGCGTCGATCATCACCGAGGGGCCGCTGGCGGTGCCCGTACTGCTGCGCTGATTCTGCCTGTCAAACCAGCTTTCCGTCATTCGGAACGGAGTGGCCGGGGTGAGGGCGATGTCCCCGACCCGGCCGCTCCTGCGTTGCCGGGTGCGGCGATGCCGCATGCGGTTCGGGGGAGTTCGCCCCCGCCTCTTGACACGCTCTTCGCCTCAATGGTCTCCTAGCGCCAGTTCGGAATAGCATTCCTTATGACGGAATAGGACGGGGATCTCATGGAACGCGCGCATTCGACCGCCGGTCGGCCCTCGTGAGGGCTCTCGTCTTCACCGCCCCCGGCGTCGTGGAGCAGCGGGACGTGCCCGAGCCCGTGGCCGGGCCGGACGAGGTGCTGGTGCACGTGGTCGCCGCCGGCATCTGCGGCAGTGAGCTGCACGGCGTGCGGACCCCCGGGTTCCGGGTGCCGCCGCTGGTCATGGGGCACGAGTTCGCCGGGCGCACCCACGACGGGCGGCCGGTGGCGGTCAACCCGATCCTGTCGTGCGGCGGGTGCGACGTGTGCCTGCTCGGCCGGCCCAACGTGTGCAGGAAGCGGCAGATCATCGGCGTGCACCGGCCGGGCGCCTTCGCCGAGCGCGTCGCGGTGCCGGCCGCGGCCGTGGTGCCGCTGCCCGAGGGGCTCGGCTGGACCGCCGCGGGGGTGGTGGAGCCGGCCGCGAACGCCGTGCACGCCTGGGGGCTGGCCGGGCGGCCGGCCGGGGCGCGCGTGGGCGTGATCGGGGCCGGGGCCATCGGCCTGACCTGCCTGCTGACCGCCCTGTCCGGCGGCGCGGCCGGCGTGGACGTGGCCGACCGCTCGCCCGAGCGGCTGGCCGTCGCCGCCGGGCTCGGTGGCGTGGCGGCGGGCGCCGAGCTGACCGGCGAGTACGACGTGATCTTCGACGCGGTCGGCGCCGCCTCCACCCACGAGCAGTCCCTGTCCCGGCTGCGCCCCGGCGGCGTGGCCGTCTGGCTCGGCCTGGCCGACCACGTGGCCGGCTACGACGCCGCCGACCTGGTGCGCGGCGAGAAGCGGGTGCTGGGCTCGTTCGCCTACGACGCGGCCGACTTCGCCGCGGCCGTCGACCTGGTCGCCCGCTGGGACCTGAGCTGGGTCCGGACCTTCCCCCTCGAAGAGGGCGCCGAGATCTTCACCCGGCTGATGAACGGCCAGGCCACCCCCGTCAAAGCCCTGCTGACCCCGGAATCGAGGTAACCCATGGCCCGCATCGTCCTGGTGGGCGCCGGCAGCATCACGTTCGCCAAGAACCTTCTCTCCGACATCCTGACATTTCCGGAACTGTCGGAGTCCACGATCGTGCTCCACGACATCGACCGGGCCCGGCTCGACACCGCCGCGGCGATGGCCCGCTGGATGGTCGCCGAGCTGGGCATCGGCGCCAGGATCGAGGCGTACGCCGACCGTCGGCCCGCCGTCGAGGGCGCCGACTACGTGATCAACGAGATCGCGGTGGGCGGCCTGGAGGCGGTCAGGCGCGACCTGGAGATCCCCGCCGCGTACGGCGTGCGCCAGACGATCGGCGACACCCTGGGCATCGGCGGCATCTTCCGCGCCCTGCGCACGATCCCCGTCATGGTCGGCATCGGCGAGGACCTGGCCGAGCTCGCCCCCGACTCGGTGCTGTTCAGCTACACCAACCCGATGTCGATGATCCCCTGGTCGGTCTACGCCGGCACCCCGTTCAAGAACGTCGTGGGCGTCTGCCACGCCGCCCGCGACACCCAGAGCACGCTGGCCGCCATGGTCGGCGTGCCGGAGGAGGAGATCTCCTTCCTCACCGCGGGCGTCAACCACCAGGCGTTCGTGCTGCGCTTCGAGCGCGACGGGGAGAACCTGTACCGGCGGCTCGACGAGCTGATCGACCAGGACCCCGAGCTGCGGCGGCGGGTGCGCGTGGAGGTCTACCGCAACTTCGGCTACTTCCCGACCGAGTCCTCCGAGCACGGCTCGGAGTACCTGCCGTGGTTCCTGCCGCACGCCGAGGAGGTCGAGCGGTACCGCATCCCGATCAACGTCTACCTGGAGTGGCTGGCCGAGGGCTACGAGGAGTACGAGGAGTACAAGAGCTCGCTGGAGGCCGGGCGGGGCGTGCCGATCGAACGCGGCGACGAGCTGGCCTCGCTGGCCATCCACTCGATGGAGACCGGCACCCGCAGGCTGATCCACGGCAACGTGCGCAACGGCGGCCTGATCTCCAACCTGCCGCCGGAGGCCACCGTCGAGGTGCCCTGCCACGTCGACCGGTCCGGCGTGCAGCCGGTGCCCGTCGGCGAGCTGCCCGCCCAGGTCGCCGCCCTCAACCGGGCCTTCCTCAGCGTCGGCGAGCTGACCGTCAAGGCGGCCCTGGAAGGGCGGCGCGACCACGTCTACCAGGCGGCGCTGCTCGACCCCAACACCGCCGCCACCCTTCCGGTCCGCAAGGTCCGCGAGCTCGTGGACGCCCTCATCGAGGCCCACGGCGAGCTGCTGCCCGAAGGCATCAGGAAGTGACCCTGCCCGACGCCGGGCTGCCGTTGTCCCGCTACCGTCCGGTGTCGCAGCTCCGGGTGGCCGTCCACGAGGTCGAGCGGGCCCGGCTGCCCGTCGTGGACGCCCACATCCACCTCGGCCGCTGGCTGACCGAGGACGACGGCTGGATGGTCGAGGACGTCCCCGCCCTGATCGGCATGATGGACGAGCTCAACCTGCGCGGCATGGTCAACCTCGACGGCCGCTGGGGCCGGGAGCTGGCCGAGAACATCGAACGCTACGACGCCGCCCATCCGGGCCGGTTCGCCACGTTCTGCCACGTCGACTGGTCCGAGACCGGAACGCCCGGCTTCGGCGAGCGGCTGGCCGCCCAGCTGCGCCGGTCGGTCGCCGAGGGCGCGGCCGGGCTGAAGGTGTGGAAGGACGTCGGGCTGCGGGTGCGCGACCACCGGGGCGAGCTGGTCATGCTCGACGACCCCCGGCTGGACCCGCTGTGGGCCGCCGTGGGGGAGGCGGGCGTCCCGATCGCCCTGCACACCGCCGACCCGGTCGCCTTCTTCGAGCCCATGGACGAGCGCAACGAACGCCTCGAACTGCTGGCCGCTCGGCCCGACTGGAACTTCTCCGGGCCGCGGTTCCCGCCGTTCGAGCGGCTCATGGAGGCCATGGAGTCGATGGTCGCCCGGCATCCGGCCACGACCGTGATCGGGGTGCACGCCGGGTGCTGGCCGGAGAACCTGGGGTTCGCCGGCCGGATGCTGGACGCGTACCCGAACTTCCACATCGACATCGCGGCGCGCGTCGCCGAGCTGGGACGCCAGCCGCGCGCCACGCGGGCGCTCATGCTCCGCCACCCCGGCCGGGTGTTGTTCGGCACCGACGAGATCCCGCCGCACCCGGACGTCTACCGGATCCACTTCCGGTTCATGGAGACCGACGACGAGGCGTTCGCGCACTCCCTCGACGACCCGCCGCTGATGGGCCGGTGGACGATCTCCGGGCTCGACCTGCCCGACGACGTCCTGGAGCAGGTGTACGCGCGCAACGCGCTGCGGCTCGTGCCGCGGCTGGCCTGACGGATCAGGGCGCCGGCACGCCGTCGTCCGGGGCGGGGTCGGGCTCGGGGTCGAGGGCGAGGTCGAGGGCGGCGAGGCGGGCGGGGTCGGAGACGATGTCGATCCCGGTGATGCGCTCGCCGTCCGTCGTGACGCGCAGCACCAGGAACAGCCGGCCGCCGCGCAGGACGCCGATGCCCGGCGCGCCGTCGATGAGCACGAGATCGGCGAAGCGCGCGCGGCCGGAGTCGGTGAGCGTCCCCTGGGCCACCGGTCGGGCGCCGCGCCGCTCGCCGCCCGACCCCGGCACGTCCGACCGGTGCAGCACGTCGGGGTCGAGCACCGCGAGCAGGGCGTTCAGGTCGCCGGCGCGGGCCGCGGCGAGGAAGGCGGCCACGAGCCTGCGCTGCCTGGCGTGGTCGGCGGCGGGCAGGACGGGCGTGCCGTGCACCCGCTGCCGCGCCCGGCTGGCCAGCTTCTTGGCCGTGGCGGGGGAGCGCGCGACGATCTGCGCGATCTCCCCGAACGGCACCGCGAACAGGTCGTGCAGCACGAACGCGACCCGCTCGGCGGGGCTCAGCGTGTCGAGGACGACCAGCAGGGCGAGCCCGACCGAGTCGGCCAGCACCGCCGCGTCGGCCGGATCGCCGTCATGGACGCTCACCTGGTCGAACCGCTCGCCCTCGACGAGCTGCTCGTCCCTGCGCCCTCGGGCGCGCAGCATGTCGAGGCAGACCCGGCCGACGATCGTGGTCAGCCAGCCGGGCACGTTCGCGACCCCGCCCGTGCCGGCGCGGGCGGCCCGCAGCCAGGTCTCCTGGACGGCGTCGTCGGCCTCGTCGGCCGAGCCGAGCATGCGGTACGCCACCGCCCGCAGGTGGCTCCTGGCCAGGTCGAAGTGGCCGGCCAGGTCGGCTTGCGCGTTCATCGGTCACCTTTCGTCGCGCCGGGTCGTCATACAGGCGGCTGGGCGACGACGGGGGGCGACCATGGCGGCATCCTAAGCCCGTCCGGACATGGTGAGGGGGCCCGGCGTACGAGTGCGCCAGGGCGATCGTCCTTTTTTCGGTGGGCGGTCACCTTTCCCGGGCCCGCGTCGTCAAGGGGGTGAGTCTTCATGAAGGAGTGGACGATGACGTACGACAAGCTGCGCACCGCGGTCGAGGGACGCGTCTGGCTGCCCGGCGACGAGGGTTTCGAGGCGGCGGCCAGGGCGTGGAACCTGACCGTGGCCCAGCCGGTGGCCGCCGTGGTCGAGGCGGCCGACGCGGACGACGTGGCCGCCCTGGTCCGCCATGCCCGCGAGGAGGGGCTGACCGTCTCCGCACAGCCGCGCGGCCACGGCGCGAGCGGCACCGCCGACGGCGTGATCCTGCTGCGCACCCACCGGCTGGACGAGCTGGAGATCCATCCGGGCGAGCGGCGCGCCCGCGCCGGCGCCGGCGTGACCTGGGGCGCGGTGCAGACCGAGGCGGGCAGGCACGGCCTGACCGGGCTCGCCGGCAGCAACCCCGCGGTCACCGTCACCGGCTACACCCTCGGCGGCGGCCTGAGCTGGTTCGGCCGCAGGTACGGCTGGGCGGCCGACAGCGTGCGCGCCTTCGACGTCGTGGACGCCGAGGGCCGGCCCGCGCGGGTGACCGAGGAGAGCGACCCCGACCTGTTCTGGGCGCTGCGCGGCGGCGGCGGCGACTTCGCGCTGGTGACCGCCGTCGAGTTCGACCTGTACGCCGAGCGCGCCCTGTACGGCGGCCGCCTCATGTGGCCCGGCGCAAAGGAGGCCGAGGTGTTCGCGGCCTTCCGCGAGCTGACCGCCGACGCGCCGCCCGAGCTGTCGTTGTGGGTGAACCGGGTGCAGTTCCCCAAGGCGCCCCCGATGGTGACCGTGGACCTGGCCTACCTGGGCGCGGCGGCCGAGGCCGAGGGTCTGCTGGGCCGGCTCGCCAAGATCGACGGCGTGCTGAGCGACACGCGGGCCGCCATGGCCACGGCCGACCTCGGCGCGATCACCGCCGAGCCGACCGACCCGGCGCCCGCGGTGGCCCGTACCGAGCTGCTGACCGGGCTGGACGCCGGCGCCGTCGAGATCCTGCTGGCCGAGCCGGTCGGCCCGCTGGTCGCCATGCAGGTCAGGCACCTGGGCGGCGCGCTGGCCCGGCCGGGGGGCGGCGCCGGGGGCGCGCTGGCCGAGCCGTACCTGCTCTACCTGCTCGGGGCCGGCATCAGCCCCGAGCTCGGCCAGGCCGTACGGGCCAAGCAGGACGCGGTCGTCGCCGCCCTGGGCGACCGGGTCAGCGGGCGCAAGCCGTACACGTTCCTGTCGCCGGGCGAGCGGGCGGCTCAGGCGTTCCCCGAGCCGGCGCTCGCCCGGCTGCGCGAGATCAAGCGGTCGCGCGACCCGCAGGGCGTGTTCCGCGCCAACTACCCGGTCCTGGACTGATCACCAGTTGGCGGGCAGCCCCGGCGTCGTGGCGGGCAGGGCGTGGCCGGGCGGGCGGATGACGTAGACGACGCCGCCGCTGCTCGAACTGCGCAGCCACACGTTCTCGAAGTCGGCGCGCGGATAGACGTGGCGGACGGCGTCGTTGCCGGCGGAGGCCGGGTCGTTGGCGATCACGTCGCCCGTCGCGGTGAAGCCGACGATCACCATGAGGTGGCCGTCGGTGCCGTAACCGGCGCCGGGCAGCTCGCCCTTCTTGAACGACTGCGAGGTGATCACCGGGATGCCCGCCTTGATCAGCCGCTCCAGCTCGGTCAGGGTGCGCAGGCGGGTGACGAAGCCGTCCAGGCCGTACCGGCCGGCGTAGGCGGTGTTGAACGGCCAGTTGCCGGCGCCCTGGTAGGCGTGGTCGTAGGTGTAGCGGGCCGCGTGGTCCACCTCGGGGTTCGGGTCGGAGGGGTCCACCCAGGCGGTGTCCTGCGCGCTCGGCCACTTGTCCCAGTAGCCGAGCACCATCGTGGTCGAGGTCGGGCTGCACCACGCCTCGCCGCCGCCGTCCCATTCGGGGTAGTGGCCCGCGTGCACGTTCTGGGAGCGGCGCGGGACGTTCAGCTCGACGCCCCACGCCCCGCCGCCGGGGCTGACCGGGACGGTCTTGCGCTCGGGCACGTTCGAGGCCATCGCGCCGAACGTGCGCACCCGGGGCGTCACGGCCGAGCCCGGCCTGCGGTAGAGGGTCAGGCGCAGCTGGTACGCCGACAGCTGCCGCCCGGACGCCGCCACCAGCGTGTCCACGGCGACGGACCCGTCCGCGTCGCCCTGGCCGGCCACGGAGGTGCGCAGGACGTCGCCCTCCGCGTAGGACCAGCGGCCGAGGACGTACCACTTGCTCAGCCCGGCGGTGTTCCTGGCCCTGGCCTCCACCTGCAGCCAGCTTCCCTGGGGCACGTCGGCGGTCCAGGAGGCGATCAGCTGGGTGGCCGGGAAGCCGACCGTGCGCTCGGGGCCGGTCCAGCGGGCGTACTCCCAGGTCTTGGTGCCCAGGGCGTCGGTGTAGGAGGCGGTGCCGGAGGCCGAGGCGAACGACAGCCCGTCACCGGCGGACGTGCCCTCGCCGGTGCCGGTGGCGAAGTCGGCCCGCTGGTAGACGACGTCGGGGACGACGGGACCCGGCTTCCTTACCGCGACGTCCTTTCCCGCGACGGCGGCGACGGCGGGAGGTTGGAGGGTGGTGGCCAGCAGGAGTCCGGACAGGAGGACGGTCAGCGCGCGCATGAACCCACCTTGCTCGGAAGGCTTCGGATGGGCCCGACAGTAGGGACATCCGGCGGGCAAAACATCGGGAAATCTACGTATGGGCCATGAAGCTGCGGCATGACCTCCCGGCGACCGGCCGGGCCGTCGCGCCCGAAGGGCCGTCCCGGTATGGAATGCTCTCCGCCATGCTGATAAGGAACGGGACATTTGACGACATTTCCCCGATCGTGGCGTTGCACGTGGAGAGCTGGCGTACAGCCTATGCGGGCATCATGCCCGCCGGTTTCCTGAACGGCCCCCTGGACGACGACCGGCTCGCGCTGTGGCGGGAGCGGCTGGACCCGCCCGTCCGGGGAGCGGGCCTGTTCGTCGGCCACGACGACGACGGGGAGCTGCTCGGCTTCGCCTACCTGCTGCCGGCCCCGGACGGCCGGATCCTGCTCGACAACCTGCACGTGCGGCCGGGGAGCACGGGCTCGGGCGCCGGGTCGCGCCTGCTGCGGCACGGACTGGCGTGGGCGGCGGACGAGCATCCCGGCCGGGAGGTCTACCTGGAGGTGCTCAGGGCGAACACCCGGGCCATCGGCTTCTACGAACGGCACGGCGCCCGCCGCACCGACGAGCGGATGTGCCGTTTCCGGCAGGGGTTCGAGCTGCCCGAGCTGGAGTACGCCTGGCAGGTGAACTGACCGTCCGGCCACGCGCGCCGCGCGGGTCAGGTGAGGGCGTCGCGCGTCCAGGAGCCCAGGACCAGCAGGGATTTGGTGCCGGTGACGTTGCCGGCCCGGCGTAGCCGGTCGATGACCTGCTGGAGGTGTCCGAGGTCGCGCACCCGTACGTGGATGAGGGCGTCGGGGTCGCCGGCGATGGTGAAGACGGCCTGCACCTCGGGCACGTCCGTCGCCGTACGGACGATCTCGCCCACCGGCGTGGTCCCCGGGTACCGCAGCTCGGTGAACGCCTCGATGCCCCAGCCGAGCTTGGCGTAGTCGATCTGGACGGTGAACCCGGTGATCACCCCGATCTCCCTGAGCCGGTCGACCCGCCGCTTGACCGCCGCCACCGACAGCCCGACCTGCTCGGCCATCTCGGAGAAGGTGCGTCGGCCGTCCTCGCGCAGCAGTCGGAGCACCTGATGGTCGATGTCGTCGATGTCCGGCATGTGAGAATCCTCCTTGGTGACGCAAAGATCTTCTGCGCCAGAATCGCCCAGCTCACATTATTTGCGTCTTCGTTGTGGTTTCACGTCTGATACTTGCGCACAGTAGCTCTCCGTTGCTGTGCTGGGAAACCCCACATACGCATTGCCCGCCAGGAGGTTCGCGTGAGCGTGAACAGCGCGACCGTGTCGCTCGACGACAAGTACGCCGCGCCGGACGGCCGGGTGCTGATCTCCGGCATCCAGGCCCTCGTCCGGCTGACCCTCGAACAGCGGCGCCTGGACCGGGACCGCGGCCTGAACACCAGGGCCTTCGTCTCCGGCTACCAGGGCTCCCCGCTGGGCGGCCTGGACCTGGAGATGGGCCGCGCGGCCCGTTTCCTGGACGAGGCCGGCGTCGTCTTCCAGCCCGGACTCAACGAGGAGCTGGCCGCGACGGCCGTGGCCGGCACACAGCTCCTCGGCCAGGTCCCCGGCCGCAGCCACGACGGCGTCACCGCCTTCTGGTACGGCAAGAACCCCGGCCTCGACCGGGCCGCCGACGCCATCAGGCACGGCAACATGGCCGGCACCGCCGCGCTCGGCGGCGCGGTGGCCTGGATCGGCGACGACCCCGGCTGCAAGTCCTCCACCGTGCCCAGCTCGTGCGAGCCGATGTGCCAGAGCCTGTCGATGCCGCTGCTCGCGCCCGGCTCGGTCGCCGAGATCATCGAGTTCGGCCTGCACGCCGTCGCCCTGTCCCGCGCCACCGGCCTGTGGACGGGGCTGAAGATCGTCGCCGACATCGCCGACGCCTCGGCCACCGTCGAGCTCGGCGCGCCGTACGACGGCATCCCCTTCCCCGACCACGCCGACCGCGGGAAGTCGCCGATCCTGGTCGGCCCCTCCGCCCTGGACGCCGAGTACGACCTGCTCACCCGCAGGCTGGAGCTGGCCCGCGACTACGGCCGCAGGCACGGGCTCAACCGCGTCATGCGCGACGCCCCCCGCGCCACGCTCGGCATCCTGGCCTCCGGCACCACGTACGCCGTGGTCCTGCGCGCCCTGGCCGATCTCGGCCTGGACGAGAGCGCCACCGAGGACCTCGGGCTGCGCCTGATCCGGCTCGGCATGCCCTTCCCGCTGGCCGAGGCCGACCTGGCCGCCATGACCTCCGACCTCGACCGGGTGCTGGTGGTCGAGGACAAGGTGCCGTTCCTGGAAGGGCAGCTCAAGCAGGCCCTCTACGGCGGCGAGCGCGCTCCCGTCGTGTCGGGCCGGGACCTGCTGACCGCCCGCGGCACCCTCGGCGCCGAGGACGTCGCCAAGGCCCTGGCCACCTGCCTCGGCCCCGACCGGCTCCCGCGCGCGACGGTCCACCTGGCCAAGCCCGCGTCCGCCGCGCGCCGCCTGCTGCCGATGGTCGCCGCGCGCACGCCGTACTTCTGCTCGGGCTGCCCGCACAACTCCTCCACCCGCACGTCCGACGACACGCTGGTCGGCGTCGGCATCGGCTGCCACGCCATGATCGCCCTCGACGGGCACGGCCGCGGCACCCAGATCGGCATCACCCAGATGGGCGGCGAGGGCGCCCAGTGGATCGGGCTCGCGCCGTTCACCCGGGACCGGCACTTCGTGCAGAACCTCGGCGACGGCACCTTCCACCACTCCGGCTCCCTGGCCGTGCGGGCCGCGGTGGCGGCGGGGGTGACCATGACCTACAAACTGCTCTACAACGACGCCGTCGCCATGACCGGCGGCCAGCGCGCAGAAGGGCGGCTCGACGTGCCCGCGCTCACGCGCTCGCTGGCCGAGGAGGGCGTGCGCAGGATCGTCATCACCACGCCCGAGCCGGAGACGTACCGCGGGGTGCGACTCGCGCCGATCGCCTCCGTGCGGCACCGCGACGACCTCGCCGACGTCGAGCGGGAGCTGGCCGCGCTCGACGGCGTGACCGTCCTGCTGCACGACGACAAGTGCGCGGCCGAGGAACGGCGGCTGCGCAAGCGCGGCAAGCTGCCCACCCCGACGGCGAAGGTCGTGGTCAACGAGCGCGTCTGCGAGGGCTGCGGCGACTGCGGCGACGTCTCGACGTGCCTGTCCGTCCAGCCCGTCGAGACCGAGTACGGCCGCAAGACCCGCATCCACCAGGCGTCGTGCAACTCCGACCTGAGCTGCCTCAAGGGCGACTGCCCGTCGTTCCTGCTGGTCGAGCCCGGCACCAGGGCGCCGCGCGAGCTGCCGCCGCTGCCCGTGCGGCTGCCGGAGCCGGTCGCCAGGCTCGACGGCGACGCCGAGACCCTGATCCGGATGCCCGGCATCGGCGGCACCGGCGTCGTCACGGTCTCGCAGATCCTCCAGATGGCCGCCCACCTCGACGGCCTGCACGCCGCCGGCATCGAGCAGACCGGCCTCGCGCAGAAGGGCGGCCCGGTCGTCAGCGACGTGCGCATCGCCAAGCGGCCGGTGGACGGCTCCGTGCGCGCCTCGCGCGGCACGGCCGACGTGCTCATCGGGTTCGACCTGCTCGGGGTCGCGGCCGACGCCAACCTCGCCGTCGCCGCGCCCGGCCGGACGGTCGCCGTGGTGAACACCTCCATCGTGCCCACCGCGGCCATGGTCACCGGACGGGTGACCGTGCCGGGCTCCTCGGCCGACGCCGTGGTCAGGCTGGAGTCCGCCACGGAGGGCGGGGACAACCTGTACCTCGACGCCCACGAGCTGTCCGAGGCGCTGTTCGGCGACCACATGCCGGCCAACATGCTGCTGGTCGGCGCGGCGTACCAGCACGGCTGCCTGCCCGTCTCCGCCGCCTCGATCGAGGCGGCGATCAGGCTCAACAAGGCCGCCGTCGAGCAGAACCTCGCGGCCTTCCGCTGGGGCCGGGCCGCCGTCGCCGACCGTGAGGCGGTACGCCGGGCCGCGCTCGCCGAGCCCGCCGAGCAGCCCGCGCCCGGTCTCGAGGAGACGCTGGCGCTGCGGGTCGCCGACCTGACCGGCTACCAGAACCAGACCTACGCCCGTACCTACGAGACCGACGTCAGGCGCGTGATCGCCGAGGCGGCCAGGCGCGTGGGGGAGGAGGCCGGCGCGCGCGTCGGGCTCGCCTACGCCCGCTCCCTGCACAAGCTCATGGCCTACAAGGACGAGTACGAGGTCGCCCGGCTGCACCTCGACCCCGAGGAGCAGGCCAGGCGCGAGCGCGAGTACGGCGCCGACGCGGTCGTGTCCGTGCTGCTGCACCCGCCGCTGCTGCGCGCGATGGGCATGAAGCGCAAGATCCGGCTGCGCCGCTCCGCCCCGACGCTGTTCCGCGGCCTGCGGGCCGCACGCGTGCTGCGCGGGACCGCCTTCGACGTGTTCGGCCAGGCCGAGCTCCGCCGGGTCGAAAGGGAACTGATCACCGAATATCGTGATCTCATGCGTGCCGCCCTCGCCCGGCTGACCCCCGGCACGATCGACGCCGTCGCCGAGATCGCCGGCCTTCCCGAGTCGATCCGCGGGTACGAGGACATCAAGCTCGCCCGCGTCGCCGAGTTCCGTGAGCGGGCCGCGGCCGCCCTGGCCCGCCTCGCCGAAGCCGCACCCAAGGAGTCGTCGTGACCGTTGACCGCCTGCTCCCCGACCAGGACGCCAAAGACCTGATCGAGCTGACCCGCGACATCGCCGACAAGGAGCTCGCGCGCCGGGTCGACGAGCACGAGCGCGCGGAGACGTACCCGGAGGGGCTGTTCGCCACGCTCGGCGCGGCCGGGCTGCTCGGGCTGCCCTACCCCGAGGAGTTCGGCGGGGGCGGCCAGCCGTACGAGGTGTACCTCCAGGTGATCGAGGAACTGGCGGCGCGCTGGGCGGCGGTCGCGGTGGCGACGAGCGTGCACACGCTGGCCTGCTTCCCCGTGGCCGCGTACGGCACCCCCGAGCAGCGCGAACGCTGGCTGCCCGACATGCTGGCCGGGCGGATCGTCGGCGGCTACAGCCTGTCGGAGCCGCAGGCGGGCTCGGACGCGGGCGCGCTCACCTGCCGGGCCGAGCGCACCGAGAGCGGCGACTACCGCATCACCGGCAACAAGGCATGGATCACCCATGGCGGCATCGCCGACTTCTACGCCCTGTTCGCCCGTACCGGCGAGCGCATCTCCTGCTTCGTCGCGCCCGGCGCGGCCGAAGGGCTGACGTTCGGCCGCCCCGAGGAGAAGATGGGCCTGCACGCCGTGCCGACCACCAGCGCCCACTGGGACGGCGCCGTCATCGACGGCGACCGGCTGATCGGCGAGGAGGGCCAGGGCCTGCAGATCGCCTTCAGCGCCCTCGACTCCGGCCGGCTCGGCATCGCCGCCTGCGCCGTCGGCCTGGCCCAGGCGGCCCTCGACGAGGCCGTCGCCTACGCCAAGGAACGGCAGACCTTCGGCAAGCGCATCATCGACCACCAGGGCCTCGGCTTCCTGCTGGCCGACATGGCGGCCGGGGTGGACAGCGCACGCGCGACCTACCTGGACGCCGCCCGCCGCCGGGACGCCGGCCTCGACTACAGCAGGCAGGCCAGCGTGGCCAAACTGGTCGCCACGGACACCGCCATGAAGGTCACGACGGACGCGGTCCAGGTGTTCGGCGGCTACGGGTACACCAGGGAGTTCCGGGTGGAGCGGTACATGCGCGAGGCCAAAATCATGCAGATCTTCGAGGGCACCAACCAGATCCAGCGCCTGGTCATCGCCCGCCAGCTCGCCAAGTAGCCCCTGACATGCGAAAGCCCCGCTTCCCCGTGGTGGGAGGCGGGGTTCTTTGTGTTGGCATTCGGCTCTAAATGATCCCTGTTCCGTCCCTGTCTCGTGAGAGACCTCGCGCGGACGGAACAGCCGGTCGTCGATCGCCGTCCGAGCACGGTCGTGGGAGCCGTAGTGGTGGCGGAGCTGGTGCAGCCCCTCCTTGCGGGAGGTGGTGTAGCGCCTCCGCTGGTGTGGGTCCTTGTCTGGTGGCGGGATCACGCGTGCTTGAACGAGCGCGGGCTTCAACGCGATCTCGCTGTAGGTCCGGGATGTGATGTAGCAGTCGTCCATCCAGCGGAAAAGCAGACTGTGAGGGCGGGGCTTGCTGCGTGTCGGGCGGTCGTTGGCCGCGCTACGGCTCTTCGGCCGGTCGCGGCCGACACAACCCACGCAGGATAGGCGCGAGATGCACCATGCGGCGAACCGTGGCCAGATACGCCGAGCAAAACGCCTGGGAGGACGACCAGGACCTTCCCTTTGAGCGCAGAACCTCGAAATCCTCATCGCGTGGATCGTCTCCGGCGAGTGGGGCCCAGGTCCAAGATCTCCGAAGTGAAGGTCATGGGAGAGTACGTAGTCTCCCGCCCCAGCATGCGAAGGCAATGGGACGCCTCAGAGCCGCAGATGGGGATCTACGCCGTGCCTGATCTGCGCAGCTTCGTCACCGCCAAAGCTCAGCTGGGACACGGGCGCTGGCTAGGTACCGTGTGCTACGCCTTCCGATTACACAAGGCTGTCAATCATTACCAACGGTGACGGCGAGCGCGAGGGCGGTCGGCCGGATTTCGATGACGTCGCCCTAGGCCTGCGGGCAATTCGCCTTGGATCCCTAGCCGGGGCAGTCTTCTCCGTGTATAGAAACATGTGCGGGATTCTTTCTCTGCGCCGGAGGAAGGGCGAGGAATGCGATGTGTCGTTTGCGATGCCCCGACCACGGATGTGGATATTTGTGCTGAATGTTCGCTAAACGGACATGATCCGCTTGCCTTGGAAGGCGTCCATGTGCATGCTGTGGATGTCGAAAAAGCGGATAGTCATGTGACGAGACATCTTTGCTGTGCGGCGCAGTCGGATGAGTGGTTCGCTCAGAAGCTCGTTTCAATGATCATTCGGCAGCCTCGGCGTGGGATAGCGAAGTCCCCTGGAGTCGATATCGGGGCGGTACTCCGACACGCTTGTGCTGCACGCAGGCGCCGAGCATTGCGTGACATCATACTTACGGGAGTCAATTTTCCCGCAATTCTCCTGGTCCTAGGATCCGTGGTCCTTGCGGTTATCGCTCTCTCTCCGGCACCTCTTCGCGTGATCTTGCCACTGCTGGGGGTCTCGATACTTGTATCGTCAGTGACCACCTTTCTCTTCAAGTTGTCCTACAATCGCGCGATCACCGGCTCGCTGAGCCGTCAATATTTCACGGCCGGCGATGCTCCGGAGCCGCGGAATTCACTCCTGAGGGAGCGTATCCTCGAGATCGACAAGCAGCAGCTCGGAAACATTACGATCTATAAGGGATTCAAGCCGTTTCGTGGGTACGGGAAAGTCATCGGAGGCTGGTCCTTCGCGATAGACATCACAAAACCGAAGGAGTTCGGTGGTAAATGCTCCAGATTCAAGGTGCACGAAATACGTGACTACGTTCGGCGCCAGGTGGAGGCATTGGAGTGGTTGGGGCTTACGGTGGAGGAGCGCATCTTCGTTAGCGGTCGCGACGTTTCGGATTGTGGAACATTCATAGGACAGGATGGCAGGCCGAGGGCGACGGTCGCGGGCCGTGAGATGCGGAGCTTGCTGTCGGAGCTGGACAACCGGGCTCGGCCTTACACGGTGATCCGCCTGCTGGGGTGGGATGGCGAGTTGGCGCTAACAATCTTCCTGCGCTTCGTAATCGTGAAGCGTAACCTGTTCATTGAGGCAAGTCATTCGATTCTCACGCCATTGCGCGACTCCTTCCGAAGGCATGACCAGGTCAAGAGGGTGGAGGGATGGGGGTATCTCGGCCTGGCGCTGCGATCAATACGGCTTTTCAGTAGACCGCTATCGGGATTCGCCCATCTGGGGGAACGGCGAGATGACAGGCGGGCGCTCGCAGGCGCAGCAGATCGTTTTACTGGCTCCGACTTTGATTACGGCGCCTTTTTCAGTGCCCGTGAATGGGCTAGCGACGAGCGTTATCAACGCTATTTCCAGAAGCTGGACAGCGAGATGTATACGAAGGTCGTCGAGCAGCGCATATTCGATGCACTTGTGCATTTTCTAGATGAGCGCCACATCGACACGGGAGAGCTCGTACAGCGGCAAACCACGATCCTTAACAATGGCGTGATGGTGACTGGCAACGGCTCCATCAACGCGGAGAATGTCGCAGGTGGTTCAGGGGCGCATGCCGGTCACGGTGGACAGAAGGGTGGAGGGCAACCCAGTGGAACGTAATAATGGGGTTCACATCAGTGGTGGTGAAGTCAACGCGGTGAACATCGCGGGTGGACCCGGTGCATATGCGGGAAGCAGGGAAAGCAAGGCCAGTGCGCGACGGCGTCCTGACCGAGTTTTCGAAGATAAGGAAAGGAACGTATTCGTCATTCATGGACGCGATGAGGAGTTCAGAAGGCGCATCTTCGACCTTCTGCGTCGCATGGACCTGAATCCTCTTGAATGGGAAACGATGGTGGACGCCCTGGGCCACTCCAGTCCCTATCTCGGTGAAGTGCTGGATCACGCGTTCACGATGATGCAGGCGGCTCTCGTCCTGATGACACCGGATGACATGGTGCGTCTCCATCCCGATCTGGCAGAGCCTTACCAGGATCGGTCGACGGAGTGCCAGCCGCGTCCCAACGTGCTGTTCGAGGCTGGGATGGCCTTCGGAAAATGCCCAGAGCGCACCGTGCTCCTCTATGCGGGGCGCATGCGCGCCGTGTCGGACTTTGGTGGTCGCAACTACGTGGCATTCGATGGTTCCGTCCAGAGCGTCAACAAGCTCAAGGTGCGCCTACAAACTGCAGGATGCGCCATACGCGATGCCGGCAGCGACTATCTGGATACAGACCAGCTTCGCGACCTTGGCACCTACACGCGTCGTCCACGCGGATGAACGGTCTACGGCTGGTCGGAGGTACTTCGCGCGGCCGATCACTGGCCATCAGCCACATGCTCATCGCATTCGGTCTGATCTCCGCGGTCGTGCAGTTCGTCGGCCAGGTGTTCGGACTGAAGTTCGCCCAACCTGGGTTGCTTACGGCGGCATCCCTGGGCCTCTGCATCGTGTGGGGGCTCGTCCGCGCCTACCCGCGCAGCAGTATTGAGCACCAGTTCACGCACCCCAACATGACTGTGCGGATCAAAATTCAAGACCTATTGGAGGAGGACGCCGATCTAGTTGTGGGCTTCAGCGACACGTTCGACACCGATATCGAGGATGATGCGGTCATCAACAGATCGAGCCTGCAGGGTCAGCTCCTGACTCGCATATACGGGGGCGATCGATCGCGGCTGGACGATGATTTAAAAAAGGCGCTGGCGGCCGTCACTCCAGTGAGTGTGGAGTCGAGATCGGCTAAGCCTAAAGGCAAGCTGAAGCGCTACCCCATCGGTACGGTCGCAGTCATCGGTCCGCCGAATCAGCGAATCTACTGCGTCGCCTACAGCCGCATGAGCAACGATTTAAGGGCGCATTCGTCGATGAACGACCTCTGGGTGAGTCTGGATCGCCTATGGGAGGCGATTGCTGCCAGAGGGCAGCTAAGTCGGGTAGCGATTCCGATCATGGGGGCCGAACTCGCCCGAATCTACGCGCTTGACCGAGAGAATCTACTTAAGGTGAGCATTCTGTCGTTCATGGCGCGTTCACGCCTGCAGGCGGTGTCCAGAGAGCTAGTGGTCATCATCCGACCCCAGGACGCCGAGAAAGTCGACCTGCTGGAGATGCGGGCCTTCCTGGCGGCCCTCTGAAGAGATCAGTTATCCGGCACCACCTCACCTTGCCGGACGGGTGGCGCTGGACAAGGGAACGATCTCCCGGGCGAGGTCCGGCTAGAGAGGCTGGGGACGGGCAGGCAAGGCCGTACGCTCTTGGGCGAATCGCCCATTTCCCTCAGCGGCAACCCAATGACCGTGCATCGGCTTCTCGCTGCAAGAGGTCGTAATTGCTGTGGCTCTCCTCCGGCTACGGGGCCTGCGGCAGTGCATAAGCGGCAACACTCCTGGCAGCAGATGGGAGCAGGGTGATTGCTGCAGATGGAAAGCGGAAGGTCAGGCTGCCGCGGGGCTTCCGTTCCTCGGGCCTGACGGCCCTGCAGTACAGGTCCCATGGCCGCCGGAGGAGCGGGCAGGTCACTTGCGGCGGTGGTGCTGCACAGCAGAGAAGTGGAGCACCGGGACCGCGCTGTGGCTCACTCTGACATCTTCCAGGACATGCCCAAACAGAACTTAAGTCTCTCCAGCTCGTCTCTGGCTCCCGTTTGCAAGTAGGAAGTTGGGAAGCGGGACGGCTTGCTTGCGGGAATCAGAGGTGAATGCAGCTGTAGCGGCAATGGTTCCTTCGTCTGACTTCCCACGGGCGCGCCCTCAGACCAGACCTTCATTGTGAGGAGCTACCTCTTCCCCCAGACGCTCGATGTATCCGAGTAGGTTCGAGGTGATCTTGTCCAGCACGAGCGGGGCATACGCCGCGATGTCGGGCAATGTGGAGATGGGGCCCAGCGGCGGTTCAGGCAGCTTGCCTATGTGGTACCGGTTGAGGTAATTGATAACCTCATCCTTACGATCGTAGGCCTGTAGCGGATCCGCGTCTGCATAGTTGTGTGCGTCGGTCAGATGCACGAACTTGTTTCCGAACCCATACACGGCATTCACCCAGCTGTTGGCGTGGGTAGCGATGTCGATCATTCGTCGGTCGGAGATGCGCCCTCGCTCGTCCTTGAATCCGTTTCCGGTAACGCAGGATGCCAAAATGCGGTCCCGTGTATCTGGGTTGTTAAGTAGGTAGATGACACGGATCATGGAGTCGAGCTCCATGCGCAGCACGCTGCCGGCAATTGCCCACCAGCCCCGTTCCAACGCGATCTCCATGGCTTGGTGATGTTCCTGCGAACGGGCTTTGACCGTCCTGTAGAAGGTGTGAAAGTCCTCGACTGCCGTCACAACAGAAATGTTATGAGCTGGAGTCGATTCCCGCGCTCCGTCGTGGATCCCGTAAGGGAAGTGCGATCAGTCACTGCTCGCACGGCGGAAGGGGCCGTGCCTGCTGGGCGGGACGATTCATAACG
The DNA here is from genome assembly GCF_040631115.1 of Nonomuraea sp. NPDC005692. Classification (NCBI taxonomy): domain Bacteria; kingdom Bacillati; phylum Actinomycetota; class Actinomycetes; order Streptosporangiales; family Streptosporangiaceae; genus Nonomuraea; species Nonomuraea sp. NPDC005692. The sequence goes on from NZ_JBEXYU010000022.1 coordinate 122,031, forward strand.
TCGCGGTTCAATGAGTCCTGCGCATGGCCAGTCGGCTGGCCTGCGTGGACCGTGCACAAGCGAGCCCATGACCGGCGCAAGCCCGCTGCGTCCATGCCCGGAGGAACACCCATCGATCACGGTTTGCTGCCCGCTGCGATCTTGCCGACGATCGCGCCGGCAACGGATGCCACTCCGCGCACCAAGGTGCGCCACCATGTGCCAGGCCGGTTGGCCCAGGCGATGACCGGGTCCGTGTGCTGCGGCAGCAGGACGACGAACTCGCCCGAGGGCTGGGCGACTCGTGCGATGCCGATGGGGTCATGGGCGGCGAGCAGGTCCTTCACAGCTTCGGCACCGTCGGTGATGTGGTCGAGGTGTGCATGAACGGCGACTCTGTCCGCCGGCCCGTTGACCCAGATGGCGATTGGGGCGCCGTTCCGCAGTGCGTTGAGGAGCCGGGTCCGCAACGGGCCGGGTACGGCGGTCAGAACCTTGTCATGCAGGCGCTCTTGCCCGCAGGGAACGGTGGACACCGCCGCGGCTCGTTTGCAGCGCGGGCAGGCTTGGGCGCTGCTGGTCCTGAAGTGGTGCCGGTAGACCACTATCTGTTCTGCCGGGATGCCGCATAGCGTGGCGTGGGCTCCCATCGCATGCTCCGCTTCGGGGGAGCGGCCGTGTTCTGCGGCGGCGAATCGGGCCGGTCCTCTCGCGGAGGCGAACGACCAGCCCGCGCCTTCCCCGGTCATCGTCCACCGCCGCCTTCAGGCTCGTCTTCGGCCAGGGCGACTTCGATCCTGCCCCGGGCAATGTCCACCCTGAGTGATGCCACGGTGAAAAGCGCTCGCTTCGGAAGAGTGCCGTACATGCCCGTCAGGGTGGCACCGCTCTCGGTGGCAGGGCAACGCATGATCGCGGGCCATGAGCGGACCATCAAGGGCGGTCAACAGCGAGTGGTCACGGTCACTCGCGGACTGCTGCTCGCCCAGGTCGGGGGCGTTTCTCCTGGTGATCCGGCCGATTCGCCGGACGGTTCGGTTTCTCTCCACGGATGGAGCCTGCAATGATCAGCGGATGGAGTTGGAGCTCGAGCCGCCGCACGGGATCGGTCCGCTGCGGCTCGGGATGACGCTGGATGAGGCACGAGCGGCGCTCGAAACGTTGGCTCCGCTGAAGCCGACCCCTTACGGTGAGCTGGCCGTGCACCTGACGAGCGGGCTTGGGTTCAGTGTGGGCTTCGGGGCGGGGCCGACGCGGGACCGGGTGAATGCGATCGAGGTGTGGCGTCCGCACGAGCGCGACGTGGTGCGATACCGCGACGTCGACATCTTTGGCTTGCCCGCGCTGGAGGTCGTGGAGCGGCTCCGAAGCCACATCGAGCTCACGCCGAACGAAGACGATGACGGGTTCACGGCGCGAGCGTCATACCTCGCGTTGTGGCGACCGTTCGCAGCCGATGACGACCCAGATGAGGCACAGGGGCACTTCTTTCAATCGGTGCTCGTGGCCCGGCCGGGCTACGACGACACTCCCGCCGAGGCAGCGGCCCGGCTGGCCGCTGGGGGCGAACCCGGCTACTGATCAACCCAGGACCGTGCGTTCGCCTCGCTCTGCTGGAGAGGGCGCATCATGATGAGGCCGATGGTGGCCGATCTTGCTGACAACGTCCCTGGATACCGATGGACGTTCGTGGAAGGACTGGCTACAGATCAGATGTGCTCCCCAGTCTGACCACCCTGGAGTTCGTCAAGGCCTCGCCGGCAGACAGCCCACTGAATGTTCTCGCTGCCGGCATCAGCGAGAATCACGCTCGCGACGATCGCGTCATGACAGGGAGGGGTTCCGTGCTGGCTGCAACCGCCTCTGGCAGCCGTACTGGTGCGCTTCTTGTACCAACTCGAAGGTTGAGGGGAGAGGATCTCCACGATGGTCGAATTCATGCCCCTCAATGTAGGAAACCGCGTCCGACAGTGCGAGAGGCCACATCCAGCGATTGGTCATCGCCCGCCGGCTCGCCAAGTAGCTCCTGACGCCGCGACCCCGTCTCCCATCGCAGGGAGGCGGGGCTCGTTGTTCCGCGGGCTGTGTGTGACAGGCCCTCATTACTATCGTTACGGATAGTAGTTGATTAATCACTCTATGCTTATGGTTGGGGTTGGGTGGCATTCGCGCCCGTTTTCGAAGGGAAACCGATCATGCGACGCATCCCGATCGCACTGGCCGCCCTCGCCGCCGCCGGCGCCGTGGCGATGGCCCCGCTCACCACAGCCCAGGCCGCCTCCGCTGTCTCGCTCAACGCGCCGATGGCGCGGGCGGGCGAGGTCTTCACGTGTCAGGAGGTGGACGCGCAGCTGCCGGACGTCTTCGCCCGCGGCTGCGACACCGGCCACTGGGGGCCCGTTTCGAACTTCCTCATCAACTCCAGGGACCGGACCGTCTACCACTGCGCCACCGGCTGGGCCGAAGGCAGCCTGTGGGTCCGTGGCCAAGACTGCCGGCGGCTCCAGAGCTCCTGACCGGCTGACGGTTCAGACCGATGGCCCCAACCGTCGTGGGCGCGTGGGGGAGTCCGTCCGAGAAGTGCGTGAATCGCTGGGACTGGTGACTGCATCGTGAGCGCCGCCGGTCCGGCGGCGGCCGGGAGCGGCCCGAGAGCCGCACCCGGCGGGCCGATCCGCCAGGCAGCGCCGAGCACTCCCGCCGGCCCTCCGCACGCGCCTCGCAGGCGTACCCGGCGGGGCCGTCGGGGGAGCCGAGGGCGTTCGGGCCCTTCCCGCCGACGCGTGTCGCCGACACCGCCACCGCCCAGGCCCACGCCGAGGAATGGAAGCGCCGCTCCTGCGGCGTTCCGGATCTCGCGCCACCTCTGGGCGGGCGTGGTCATCGGCGCTTCGCGTCTCCACCTACTGGGGTCAGGGCCGGCAGCCGGTACGTCGCCCGCATCGGGCACAAGAGCCCGCTTGCCGAGCGCGCCTCCTGACCGGCCTGGTCCGAGGGGGGAGCCGTGGCGATGAAAGCCCGGCTCCGGGCGGGCCTCCGGATCTTCCCCCCGCACTCCCGCGGCGCCCGCGAAAGCCCCCATGAGGTCGCCGCAGCCCAAATCCCCGGCTCTCCATCCTGCTGCCGGTCGGCATGTGCGACGCCAAGTCCCTCGGCAGCCTGACGCAGGGCATCCCTCCCTGCCCACGTCCCCCGTGACGGAAAGGAACCGCATGCGGTTGCATCTCATCGGCACTGGATCGATCTTCACCGACCGGATGAGCGCGAGTGCGCTCATCGACGGCACGCTCCTCATCGACACACCCAACGGCTCGGTCAAGGCGATGCGCCGCGGCGGGATCGACCTGACGGCCATCGACATCTGCCTGATCACACACTTCCACGCCGACCACTTCTTCGACATCATCTTCCTGCTCATGGAGCAGGGGCTGCTGCGCGAGCGCGACCGTGAGCTCGTCCTGCTCGGGCCCACCGGGCTGGAAGAACGCATCCGGCACCTGTTCCAGATCAGCTATCCGGGCACCTGGGAGACCGTCGAGCCCAACCTGCGGCCGCGATTCGTCGAGTTCGGCCATGACGGCGGCCGATGGCAGGGCCCCGGCCAGGGACGCGACTACCTGGTGCGGGCCCTGCCGGTGCAGCACACCACGCCGATCGCGCTGGGTTACGCCGTCACCGACGACGAGTCCACCACGCTGGGCTACACCGGCGACACCGTGTACTGCCCGTCGGTGGAGGACCTCGCGGCCACCGGCGCGGTCGTGGTGCTCGACACGTCCTTCCGCACCTCCAGGGCCGGCCACATGGGCCTGGACGACGTGGAGGCCCTGGCCGGACGCTGGCCCGACCGCACCTTCATCCCGACCCACCTGGGCGACGACGTCACCGGTTCCGACCGGCCCAACATCGTCTTCCCGGCCGACGGGCAGACCTTCACCCTCGACGCGAGCGGCCTGACCGGCAGCCCGTCGCGACCGGGCCGCTGAACGTCCGAGCACGTCGACATGGAAGGCGGCATACCCGCACAGCGCGGACGCTTGGTCAAGCAGCGGGTACGGACAGTGACGACAGCTCGGAGCGCTTCACACGGGGGACGTCCATGACCGCGATCACCTTCGACCACGCCGCCACCGGCTACACCCTGGCCCAGGCCCGCCGCCTGGCCCACGCCGCCGCCCTGGCCTACAGGGACGAACCCGAGATCCGAGCCACCGCCAACGGCTGGGGCTTCGACCGTGTCAGAAGCTTCCGCGTGCCGCACGCCGCGCCGTTCCCGCTGGAGGACACCCAGGCGTACGTCGCGGCCAGCGACCACATGATCATCGTCGCCTTCCGCGGCACCCAGCCCGAGGAGCTGCGCGACTGGCTCTCGGACGCCGACACCCTGCTCACCCCGTACACCGCCGCCGACGGCAACATCCACGCCGGCTTCTACCGCGCCCTGGACGTCGTGCACCCCGCCCTGCTGCACACCCTGGAGGAGTGGCACACCTCGCGCCAGTCGCTGTGGTTCACCGGGCACAGCCTCGGCGGCGCGCTGGCCATGCTCGCCGCCGCCCGTACCCACTTCGAGGACCCCACGCTGCTCGCCGACGGCGTGTACACCTACGGCCAGCCCCGCACCTGCTGTCCCAAGCTCGCCGCCGCCTACGACCAGGCCTTCGGCGGACGCACCTTCCGCTTCGTCAACAACAATGACATCGTCGCCCAGCTCCCGCCCGCTCCGCTGTTCCACCACGTCGCCGAAGAACGGTACTTCGACACCCACGGCAAGCTGCACGACAGGATGCCGACCGTGACCGGCCTGATCGACCGGTTCGCCGGGGCCACCGCCGACCCGCTGGCCCCCGGCGCCGACGGCATCCGCGACCACTTCATCAACGCCTACCTGGCCAGGTTCGACGCCGCCGAGCAGGCGGGGACCTCTCCGGCCGCCGGCCGGAAAGCGAAGTCCGGCCGCGGCGGTGCGCTGAACGGCCTGCTGCCCGAGTAGGCCCGGCGCCCCGGCCGGACGGTGACGACCGTCAGGTGCCGCCGAGCCCGCCGCACCTGACGGCCCGAACGCCGCCCCGATGCCGCCCGGACATCCCAATGGTCCGGGTGCTCCGCAGTGACTTGACCCACTGTGTGTGGCATTGAGGAGATCTTGCCGGCGAACGCTAGGGTGAGATCTCGTGCAGTCGCTCACGCCGGAAGACTTATCGTGGATCGGCCCCTATCAGCTGGTCGAAGTGCTGGGGCGAGGCGGTCAGGGAACGGTCTACCTGGGCCGGGCGCCGTCCGGCGAGCAGGTCGCGATCAAGGTGCTGCACGCCGATGCCGCGGCGGACGAGAACGCACGCCGCCGCTTCCTGCGCGAGGCCGAGGCGGCCCGCCGGGTCGCCGCGTTCTGCACCGCGCGGGTGCTGGACACGGGCCTGGTGGGCGGTCGGCCGTACATCGTCAGCGAGCACATCCCGGGGCCGTCGCTCGACCTGCTGGTCAGGACCGAGGGGCCGCGTTCGGGCAGCGGGCTGGAGCGGCTCGCGGTGGCCACGCTCACCGCGCTGGCGGCCATCCACCGGGCCGGGATCGTCCACCGCGACTTCAAGCCGCACAATGTGATCATGGGCCCTGAGGGGCCCGTGGTGATCGACTTCGGGATCGCCAGGGTGACCGCCCAGACGGCCACGCACAGCGTGATGGGCACCCCCGTCTACATGGCGCCGGAGCAGTTCGGGGGAGCGCCGATCACCCCGGCGGCCGACCTGTTCAGCTGGGCGGCCACCATGGTCTACGCGGCCACCGGGCGGCAGGCCTTCCGCGGGGACACCTTCCCCGCGATCATGCACGCCATTCTGACCCGCGAACCCGACCTGTCGTCGGTGCCGCCGGAACTGCGTCCGGCGCTGGCGGCCTGCCTGGTCAAGGATCCCACGGCCCGGCCGGACGCCGCCGCCCTGGTACGCCGCCTGACCGGCGACGAACCTCCCGTCCCGACGGCGCCGCACGGGCCGCCTGGATGGGGCGTCCCTCCCGGTCCCCCCGGCGACGGCGACGGTGGCGGCCGGTCGAAGCGGATCGGCCTGGCCGTCGGCGCCGGAGCGGTCGCTCTGGTGCTGGTCGTGGTGGGCGTACGAGCCGTGGCCAAGAACGCGGTACGGGGAGCGCTGTCGAGCGGCCGCCCCTCCACCGCTGCCTCCTCCCCGCAGCCGAGCCCCTCTGACACGCCGGCGCCTTCCCGGACACCTTCGCAGACGCCTTCCCAGACCGCTTCGGAGAAGCCGCGCGAGGACCCGTTCACCCCCGCCGACCTCGACAAGGAGAGCACGGACCCGACCCCGATCACGGCCGACGCCCTGCTCCCGCAGTCGTTCACGAGCGCCATGGGGGTGCGTTTCAGCCGTAAGGCGGCCGGGGTGGAGGACTGCCCGAGCCCGTGGCCCGTCGCCAGGGTCAAGTCCGCCCTGCGCAAGGCGCGCTGCGACGACATGGCCGTGGGCGTCTACGTCAGCTCGGGCGCCCCCAAGGGACGCGTCATGGTGACCGTCTGGGTCGTCCCGCTGAAGGACTCGGGCCGGGCCGGCGCCGCGTACGGAAGGCTCAAGAACGTCTACGCGCAGGAATGGGGCATCCGGTGCCCGCAGACGGGTCCGGGGTCGACCGGAATCTGCTACACGTCGAACTGGTGGGACGTGCAGCTCTACTCGTGGACCGGGCAGCGCGGCCGGTACGTGATCCGCACCCTGGCCGTCTACACGAACCTCACCCGAGCCGCCGCCGCGGCCAAGTGGCTCAAGGACGCCTCGCGCGCGGCGTTCAAGAAATCGGGCCCCCTGGTTCACCAGAACGGACAGTGAACGACACCGACGGCCTACGTGCGCATAAAGATCAGATCCGAAATGTCAAGATCACTTGCTGCTCAAAGCCAACTCCAGTCTCAGCCGATCTCTCCGTTAACTCCGGTCTCTTGCTGGGCGACGTTGATCGCGTAAAGATCCCCACGCAAGGAGCTGCCATGATCCGCGCACTCAACCAGCTGGGAGACCGCCTCCTCGACAAACTCCTCCCCTCGGCGAACGCGTCGGCCGCGTGCTGGACCGACTGGTGCTGCCAGGGCAAGTTCTGCCGGACCTGCTGCTACCACGACTCCAGCGGCACGGTCAGCTGCGGCAGCTTCGACTACTGCTGACGCCCCCTCCCGATCTCCCATGACAGCCATGCAGTACGTCGCGCTGGCCTGCCGGGTGGCGCTGGGCGTGGTCTTCCTGGTCGCGGTGGCCGGCAAGGTGCGCGGCAGGTCCGCGTTCGCCGGGTTCCGCGGGTCCGTGCGCGGCCTGGTCCCCCTGGGGCCGCGGGCCGTCACGGCGCTGAGCGGCGCCGTCGTCCTGGCCGAAGGGTGCGTCGTCGTACTGCTGGCGATCCCCGGGACAGTGCGGGCCGGCATGATGCTGGCCGGCACCGTCCTGGTGGGTTTCTGCGCCGGCATCGTCAGGGCGATGCGGTCGGGCTCCACGACGCCGTGCCGGTGCTTCGGCGCCGCCGGGACGCCGCTCGGCCGCCGCCACCTCGTCCGCAACGCCGGGCTGCTCGCGCTCGTCGCCGCCGGGCTCGTGCCGGGGCACGCCGCACCGCATCCGGCGGGCGTCGCCCTGAGCGTGCTGGCCGGCGGCGTCCTCGCCGTCATCGTGATCTTCTTCGACGACCTCGCCGACCTGTTCGCCGCACAACCGCGTCACCCTGAGGAGCCCGCATGCCCTATCTCGTCGCCGCCGTCGTCATCGTCGGACTGTTGTGCCTGGTGAACCTGGTGCTGACCCTGGCGGTGATCCGCCGCCTGCGCGCGCACACGCTGCGGCTGTCGGAGCTGGGGCCGACGCGTCCCCCGACGGTGCAGCCGGGCACGACGATCGGCGAGTTCAGCGCGACCGCCGCCGACGGCGGGACCGTGTCGCGCGCGTTCTTCTCGGGGGTCTCCGTGGTGGCGGTGTTCTCCACCGAGTGCGCGTCCTGCCACGAGCTGCTGCCGGAGTTCACGTCCTACCTCGCCGACACGCGTCCCGAGCGCGTGCTGGCCGTGGTGACGGGCGACCCGGAGGAGGCCCGGCGGTTCACCCGCGAGCTGACCTCGGCCACCGTCGTCGTGGAGCCGATGGGCGGCCCGGTGAGCAGGGCGCTGCAGGTCTCGCAGTTCCCCAGCTTCTTCCTGGTCGACGGCGACGCGGTGGTCGTGGCGGCCGACACCGCCCCGGGCAGGCTGCCGGCGGTCACCCGCCGATGACCCCTCCCGCCGGGCCCGGCGGGGCCGCCCGGGGACGCGGTGCGCGCGCGGCCGTGGCGCTCGCCTGGCGGGCGCACCCGGCCGCCGTCCTGGGGTCGGGGATCGCGGTGCTGCTCATGGGCCTGGTCCCGGTGGCCGCGGCGTGGCTGACCAAGCTCGTCCTCGACGGCCTGGCCGCCGGGGCGGGGCCCGCCGAACTGCTGCCGCCCGGCGTGGCTCTCGGCGTGACCGGCCTGGCCGGCGCGGCCCTGCCCGCGGTCGCGGAGTACGCCCAGGAGCAGCTCCGCCGCGCGCTCCAGGTGCTGATCCAGGACCGGCTGTTCCAGGCCGTCAACGCCCATCCGGGGTTGAGCCGGTTCGAGAACCCGGCCTTCCACGACCGCGTACGGCTGGCGCAGGAGGCCGGTCAGAACGCGCCGCAGCGGATCGTCCGCTCGACCCTGGGGATCGCCCAGGGAGCCGTCACCCTCGCCGGGTTCACCGCGGCGCTGGCCGTGCTCGCGCCGGGGATGATCGTCGTCGTGGCGCTCTCCGCGATCCCCTCGGTCCGCGCCCAGCTCGACCTGTCCCGGCGCCGCGCGGGCATGATGTGGGGCGTCAGCTCCAGGGCCCGGCGGCAGATCTTCTTCGCCGGGCTGCTCACCAGCCCCGACGCGGCCAAGGAGATCCGCCTGTTCGGCCTCGGCGACCTGCTGCGCGGCCGGATGCTGGCCGAGCTGCGCGCGGTCAACGCCGCCGAGCAGGGGCTCGCCCGCCGAACCCTGCGCACCCAGGGAGCGTTGTCGCTGGTGGGGGCGGCCGTCGCGGCGGCCGGCCTGCTCTGGGCGATCATCGCCGCCGCGTCGGGCGCGCTGAGCGTCGGCGACGTCGCCGTGTTCGTCGCGGCCGTGGCCGGGGTGCAGTCGGCGCTGGCGTCGATCGTCGGCCAGTCGGCCGACGCGCACAACGCGCTGCTGATGTTCGGGCACTACCTCGACGTGGTCGCCGACCCGCCCGACCTGCCCGTGCCGGGGCGGCCGCGGCCCGTCCCGGCGTTGCGCGAGGGCATCGAGGTGCGCGACGTCTGGTTCCGGTACGACGAGAGCCATCCGTGGGTGCTGCGCGGGGTCGACCTCTTCATCCCCCGCGGCGGCTCGCTGGCCCTCGTCGGCCTGAACGGCGCGGGCAAGAGCACCCTGGTCAAGCTGATCTGCCGGCTGTACGACCCGGTGCGCGGGTCCATCCTCTGGGACGGCGTCGACCTGCGCGAGACGGACCCCGCCGAGCTGCGCGGCCGTATCGGCGCGGTGTTCCAGGACTACATGTCCTACGACCTGACCGCGGCCGAGAACATCGGGCTCGGCGACGTCGCGGCGATCGGCGACCGGGAGCGGGTCGAGGCCGCCGCCCGGCTGGCCGGCGTCCACGAGACGGTGGCCGCGCTGCCGCGGGGCTACGACACGCTGCTGAGCCGGATCTTCTTCGGCGACCGGGACGACCCCCAGGCCGGAGTGGTGCTGTCCGGCGGTCAGTGGCAGCGCCTCGCACTGGCCCGCGCCCTGATGCGGAAGGGCCGCGACCTGCTCGTGCTGGACGAGCCGAGCTCCGGCCTGGACGCGCAGGCCGAGCACGCCATCCACCAGAGCCTGCGCCGCCACCGCGCCGGAGGCACCAGCCTGCTGATCTCCCACCGGCTGGGCGCGGTCCGGGAGGCGGACGTGATCGTCGTGCTCGCCGAAGGGCGGATCGCCGAGCAGGGCTCGCACGCGGAGCTGATGGCGCTCGGCGGGGAGTACGCGAGCCTGTTCACCCTCCAGGCCCAGGGCTACGAGCCGGCCGCCCCTCAGGGCTCGCGGGCAGGCGACAGCGCCCGGACGACGACGCCGAGCACCCGGTCGAACGGCACGTAACCCCACACCCGCGAGTCCTCGCTGACCGGCCCGTCACCCAGGACCACCAGCCGGCCCGCCGGGACCGTGTCGCCGGGCGACGCCCCCACCCGGCCCGCGACCTCGGGCGGAACCGGGTCGCCCGGCACGGCCACCGCCCGCTTGATGAACCACATGGCCGCACCCGGCGCCGGCAGCGGCCCGGTACGCCACTCGCCCCCGGGCGGCGACGTCTGCAGCACCACGACCTGACCGCGCCCGACGCCCGCCCCCGTCGTCCGGCGGACGAGCACCCGGTCGCCGGTGCGGTAGGTCGGCAGCATGCTCGCCCCGCTGATCCGGACGATGACCAGGCGCCGCCGGGCGACGACCAGCCCGGTGGCGAGGGCCGCGATCGGGGCCAGCAGGATCAGGACACGCCGCACGACGCCCTCCCAAGTCGATCATCACCGGAGACTGCCGACACTAGCGCCGGATCTGCCCGCCGGACAGCCCGTACCGCCCCCGAAGGGGCTGCTCACCTCGCGGCCGGCTGCCTGGCGGGCTCGGGGTGGCCGGGGTGGTCGAGGCCGGCGGTGAGCTGGTCGATCGCCGTGTCGATCCGCCGTCCGAGCAGGGCGGTGTCCGGCGGCCCCGCGGCGGCCGCGGTCTGCCGGAGCCACTGGTCGAGGACGACGCGCAGCGCCGTCAGGGCCGCGGCCGCGCACAGCAGGGGATAGCCGGTGTCGCCGGGACGCCCGGGGGCGGGGTGGCCGATGTGCTCGGCGATCGCCTCGGCCAGGGCCTGTTCCTGCGCGGCGAGCACGGCCAGTTGCTGGGGCACCAGCGTGGGCGCCGACCGGACGAGCTGCAACGCCCGGACGTGCTCGCGGCCGGCGGCGTCGCTCTCGTTCATGACCGTCAGCACGGCCTCGCGGAAGGCGCGCAGCACCGGCTCGGTCCGCGGCCGGGCCCTGAACCGGGCGATGAGCTCCTGCGCGGCGGCGGCCAGCGGGGCCACCACCGCCTCCTCCTTGCTGGAGAAGTAGTTGAAGAACGTGCGCAGCGCGATGTCGGCCTCGCCGGCGATCTGCTCGACGGTCACGTTCTCGACGCCGTGGCGCAGGGCCAGCCGGAGCGCCGCCTCGCGGAGGGCGGCGCGGGTGGCCTGCTTCTTGCGTTCGCGGCGGCCGACGGCCGGCGACGCGGGCTCCCCGCCGCCCGATGCGAGCTGAACCACCCCGGCCTCCTCTGCCACGGTCCTCATTATGGGCGCCGGCGAGGCGACGGGGCTCCGGCGCACGTCGCGCCCGGTCAGGACCAGGCGACGGGCAGGGAGTGCACGCCGAAGATGAGCATCTCGTTGCGCACCGGCACCTGGTCGGCCGGCACCCCCAGCCGCAGGTCCGGCAGGCGGGTGATCAGCTCCTTGAGGCCGATGCGCATCTCCACCCGGGCGAGCTGCTGGCCCAGGCACTGGTGCACGCCGTGCCCGAAGGCCAGGTGCGGGACGCGGGCGCGGTTGACGTCGAAGCGGTCGGCGTCGGGCCAGTGGCGGGGGTCGCGGTTGACCTCGGGCGTGGCGATCACGACGGTCGCGCCGGCGGGCAGGTCGGCGCCGCCCAGCGTGACGGGCTCGGTCGTGACGCGGCTGACGCCGAGCTGGATGATGCTCAGGAAGCGCAGCAGCTCCTCGACCGCGTTGTCGACGAGGGACGGGTCCGCCCGCAGGGCGGCGAGCTGGGCGGGGTGCTCCAGCAGGGCGAAGGCCCCGAGCCCCAGCATGTTGGCGGTGGTCTCGTGGCCCGCGCCGAGCAGGACGAGGGCGACATCCACGAGCTGGGCGTCGGTCAGCGGCGGGTCGGCGTCGTGGACGAGCCCCGACAGCAGGTCGTCGGCCGGCTCGGCGCGCTTGGCGGCCACCAGCCGCTGCATGAACGCGTACAGCTCGACGCCCGCCACGGCCCGCTCCTCGTCGGTGGAGTTGGCGTTCAGCCCGACGGAGGTGCGTTCCTGGAACTCGGCGCGGTCGGCGTAGTCGACGCCGAGCAGCTCGCAGATGACCAGGGACGGCAGCGGCAGCGCGAACGACGGCACGAGGTCGGCCTGCGTGCCGGCCGCCTTCATCGCCTCGATGTGCTCGACCGCGATCTCGGTGACCCGGGCCTCCAGCTCCCGCATGCGCCGTACGGTGAACTGGCCGGTCAGCAGCCGGCGGATGCGGGTGTGCTCGGGCGGGTCCATGAACACGAAGAAGCCGTCCTCGCGGCTCTCGACGGACGGGCCCGCCGGGAGGGCGCCGGCCGCCTGCTCGGCCACCTCGTGCGGCTGCAGCGACGTGGCCTCGCGGTGGCGGACCCGGTCGGCGCTGAAGCGGGCGTCCGACAGGACGGTGCGGGCCTCGTCGAAGCCGGTGACCAGCCACGCCCGCGCGCCGTTGAGCAGCTCCACCGGCCGGACCGGGTCCTGGCCGCGCCGCTCCCGCAGGCCCGGCGGCGGGTCGAACGGGCACCCGCCGCGCTCGACCAGGTCGGCGGGCAGGATCCGGCGCATCGCCGTGGGGCTCGCGCCGGGGGAGTCGTCGGTCAGGCTGCGGTCGCTCATCGGCACGTCCTGTTCTCTCGGGTGCGGGCCGTTCCACCCTACAAAGATGCACGACGCGCATCAATGCACGTTGTGCATGTCCATTCGGACGCCGGATCAAGGTGTGCCCGCGGGCCCACGGGGCAAAGGCACGCATCCGACAGCTCACCCGCACGGGAGGAACGTGATGACGCGACAGCCTGTACGAGCACCGGTTGCGGCACCGGTTGCGGGGACGGCGTGAGCGGTAAGGGCTCGCAGGAGGCGACCTACGCGGCGCTGGCCGCCAACCTGGGGATCGCCGTGACCAAGTTCGTGGCGTTCTTCTTCACCGGCTCGTCCTCGATGCTCGCCGAAGGCATCCATTCCTTCGCCGACTCGGGCAACCAGGGCTTGCTGCTGCTCGGCCAGTCCCGCGCCAAGCGCGGGCCCACGCCGTCCCATCCCTTCGGTTACGGACGCGAGCGGTACTTCTACGCCTTCCTGGTCTCGGTCGTGCTGTTCTTCGGCGGCGGCCTGTTCGCCCTGTACGAGGGTTACGAGAAGATCAGCCACCCGAAGCCGCTGGAGAGCTGGCCGTGGGCGATCGGGGTGCTGGTGGGCGCGATCGTCATGGAGGGCCTGTCCCTGCGCACGGCGGTGCGCAACGCCAACCGGGCCCGCCGCGGCCGGTCGTGGGCGCGCTACATCCGCGAGGCCAAGGCCCCCGAGCTGCCCGTGGTCCTGCTGGAGGACACCGCCGCCCTGCTCGGGCTGGCCTTCGCCCTCATCGGGGTCACGCTCGCGCTGGTCACCGGCGACCCGGTCTACGACGGCATCGGCTCGATCGCCATCGGCGTGCTCCTGATCATCGTGGCCGTCACCCTGGCCACCGAGACCAAGAGCATGATCATCGGTGAGTCGGCGTCGCCGGAGGTCCAGCGGGCCATCGAGGAGGCCCTGCGCGAGGACGACGCCGTCGCCTCCTTCACCCGCCTGCGCACCCTGCACCTGGGCCCGGAGGAACTGCTCGTCGCCGCCCGCGTCACCGTCGCCGACCAGGGGGACGCCGTGGCCGAGGCACTGGCCAAGGCTGAACGACGCATTCGCGAACGCGTCCCGATGTCCACGGTCGTCTACCTCCAGCCCGAGTCCTGACCCGCCCGCCACTGCCGGACCCACGAGCGGCCGTAGTCGTTGCCGTGCGGCGTGCGCAGCACGGTGTGGACGTGGAACGGCTTGGGCGTGTCGTAGTCGAGGAAGACGCCGCGGTGGTGGTCGAGCTCGGCGACGATCACCGGTGACTGCAGCCGGTAGTAGAAGACGTCGCCCGGCCGGTGGCCGCCGATCCAGCAGAACCAGGTCTCGTCGAGGTGCGCGGCGATCTCCCGCAGCCGGGCGGCGCGCGGCCCCGCCGGGAGCAGGCCGACGAACGACTCCGCGACGGCCAGCGCGCGCTCCCGGGCCGGCGCGGGCATGGCGGCGACCCGTACGCCCTCGAACGGGATCACGCGGTTGTCCTGGAACGCCCCGGCCAGGTGGCGTTCGTCCCCCGGGTGCACCCGTCCCTCGGGCATCGCCGGGTCGACCATGCGCTCGTAGACGACGGCCTGCCGGCGCTGCTCCTCGGGCAGGGCGGCCATCAGCCGGAGGCCGCGGGCGACCCGGTCGGCGAACAGGTCGCGCAGGCCGGCGTGCGGACCGGCGTCGATCTCGTCGGGCTCGGCGCCGAGGAACACCGGCGACAGCGCCATGCGGCCCTCGACGACCAGGCAGTTGAGCGCGCAGTGGTGGCCGTAGAGCTGCCAGCCCCAGGGGGCCCGCGGGTCGGGCGTGCCGTAGAGGGCGAAGTTGTAGCTGAACTCGTTGAGTATCGTCTCCAGGCCGACGACCTCGCCCAGGAAGCCGTTGACCCGCATCACCGCGCGGACGAGCCGGCCGCCCTCGGGCGAGAGCGAGGCGGCCACCAGCGCCAGCGCCTTCTCCCTGACGGCCGGCGGTCGCAGGTCCAGCCGCAGGCCGGTGTCGAACTGCATGAACTCCGGATTGGCCCAGGTCTGCCAGGCCACGGCGTCGACCTCGTGCGAGAGGCGTTCGCGGCCCTCGTCGTCGAGGCAGGCCAGCAGGTCGCGGGCGGCCGACACCATCGCGGCGACCGGCGCCTCCTCGCCGGGGGCGGCCGGTGTCAGCGGGTACAGGCCGTCCCGCAGGACGCCGTCCTCGGTGACGCCGCGGAAGTCGTTCCCGTACAGCGGGGTCCAGCCCTCGATCAGGCCGCCGGTGAACGTCCCCGGTCTCCTGGCCAGCTCGCGGTAGGCGTAGGGGTCGAGGCCGCGTACGCCGGCCAGCCGCGGGTGGTCGTGCGGGAACAGGTACTGGCGGTACTCGCCGGGCATGAGGGCTCTCCGGTCTGTCTCAGGCGGTGGTGTTGTGCCGGGCGACGGCGTCCCGTACGGCGCTCTCGTCGCCGGCCGCGATCGCCTCGACCAGGTCGGCGTGGATCTGGTGGCGCAGCTCGCGGTAGCCGGCGCCGGCCGCGTCGTCGGGGCGCGGGGACGCGGCGCCCAGATGGCCGAGCGTGCCGATGTAGACGGCCCGGGCCATGGCGTTCGGGCTGATGGCGGCGATGCGCTCGTGCAGGGCCCAGTTGGCGCGCATGAAGGCGTCCCAGCCGGGCGCGGCGCGCAGCCGTCGCAGCAGGCGGCGCAGGTCGGCGACGTCCCGGCGGGTGCGGTGGCGGGCGGCGCCGACGTCGATCAGCTCCTCCAGGTGGTCGCGCAGCTCGACGGCGTCGGCGACCGTGCCCGGCTCCTCGGTGACGCCGAGCAGGGTGTGCCGCAGCCGCACCACCGGGCCGGGGTCGGCGACGAACAGCCCGCCGCCGCGGCCCGGCCGGATCTCCAGCACGCCCCGGTCGCGCAGCAGCCGGACGGCCTCGCTGACCGTCGCGTAACCGAGGCCCGTCTCCGCGCGCAGCGACTCCAGCGTGCCGACCGGCTCCCCGGGACCCAGCCCGCGCGATCTGATCCGGTCGTCGAGCGCGGCGGCCAGCCGCTCGGCCCGCGTACCCGCGCCCTGTCCGAGCGCGGCGGCCGGTTGTCCGGGCGAGGGGTGGTAGGGCATAGTCCGGATCCAATCACAAAACCTGCGAACCTTTAGCAGGTTTTCGCCGCCTTGAGGAGATGAGCGATGAGGATCGTCGGGATCCGCCGGAACGCCGCCGGGGGCGTCGAGGCGGGCGCGTTGTCGGCCGACGGGGCCGAGGTCGCCGTGCTCGCCCCGCTGGAGCGGTTCTGGGCGGGCGCGGCCGCGTTCCTGGCCCGCGAGCCGGACGGGGAGCGGGTCCCGGTCGCGTCGGTCACCCTCGTGCCGCCGGTGCTGCCGGAGGCCCGGGTGATCTGCGTCGGGCTGAACTACCTCAGGCACGTCGCCGAGGGCTCCTACGCCGGGGAGGGCGTGCCGCCGCACCCGACGCTGTTCGCCCGCTGGACGCGGTCGCTGACCGTGGGCGGCGTCCCGGTGCCGGTGCCCTCGGGCGAGGACGGCCTGGACTGGGAGGGCGAGGTGGTCGCGTACGTAGGCGCGCCGCTGGTGGACGCGGACCCGGAGGAGGCACTGGCCGCGGTCGCCGGTTACTCGGTCTTCAACGACCTCACCGCGCGCAGGGCGCAGAAGCTCACCAGCCAATGGATCCTCGGCAAGAACGCCGACCGCTCCGGCCCGCTCGGCCCGCTGGTGCCCGCGTCCGAGGTCGGTGACCTGCGTGCGGGGCTGCGGGTGCGGACCCGGGTGAACGGCGAGGTCGTCCAGGACGGGCGTACCGACGAGATGGTCTACGGCGTCGGCGACACGCTGGCCCTGATCTCGCGCACGTTCACGCTGCGGCCCGGCGACCTGCTGGCCACCGGCACGCCCGCCGGGGTCGGCTACGCGCGCACCCCGCCGTGGCTGCTGCGGCCCGGCGACGTCGTCGAGGTCGAGGCCGAACGCCTCGGCAGCGTGCGCAACCCGATCGTCGGCAACGACGCGCGGGCGCTGACCGCGCCGCAGGGGTGAGGCCTGGCTCGACGGCCGGCACTGGGCCGACACTGGGGTGGTGGAGACACGACCTGTCCGCGGCGGGGCGGGGCGGCCGGGACACCGGTTGCGCTTCGGCCCGGCCGCCGAGGGCATCGAGCGGCTGGCGGCCTCGCTCGTCGGCGAGGCGTTCGCGCCCCACCGCCACGACACGTACGCGATCGGCGTCACGCTCGCCGGCGTGCAGACCTTCCGCTACCGCGGCGAGCTGCGGCGATGCCTGCCGGGGGAGTGGCACGTCCTGCACCCCGACGAGCTGCACGACGGGGCCGCGGGCACCGACGCGGGCTTCGGCTACCGGATCTTCTACGTCGACCCGTACCTGATCCAGGAGGCGCTGGGCGGCCGGGCGCTGCCGTTCGTCGCCGACCCGGTCGTGCGGCCGGAGGGGATGTCGCCGGTGTTGCTCGCCTGGCTGCGGCACCTGGACGAGCCCCTGGAGGAGCTGGCCCGGCTGGAGGTGGCGCTGCTGGTCGCGGCGGCCCTGGAGTGCCACGCCGACGTCCCCGTCCGGCGGCGGCGCGACCCCCTCGCGGTCGAGGCGCTGGCACGGGTGCGCGAGCTCATCGCCGCCGACCCCGCGACCCGGCACCCGGTGGCCGAGTTCGAACGCGTCTCGGGGCTCGACCGCTGGACGATCGCCCGCCAGTTCCGCGCCGCCTTCGGCACCAGCCCGACCCGGTTCAGGACGATGCGGCAGCTCGACGTCGCCCGGCGGGCGATGCGCGGCGGCCTGCCGCTGCGGGAGGCTGCGCTGCGCGCGGGCTTCGCCGACCAGAGCCACCTGACCCGCATGTTCAAGCGCGCCTACGGGCTCACCCCCGGCGAATGGACCGCGGCCCTCGCCTTGACGCCCGGCGAATGGACCCCGGCGCTCACCTGACGCCCGGCGCGTCCGCCGCGGCGCTCACCTGGCGGCCGTCGGTCCTGGCCTCGATCGCGCGGACCACGGCCACCATGTCCAGCGTGCCGTGCCCGAGCGCCAGGGTCTCGGCGAACAGCGCGTGGCAGACGTCGATCAGCGGCGAGGCCACGCCCGACGCCCGCGCCGCCCCGGCGATGAGCCGGTTGTTCTTCAGCACGTCGGCGATGGCCGCCTGGGCGGCGAAGTCGCCGTCCAGCAGCTTGCGGACCTTTCCCCGCGACACGTCGCTGGCCATCGGGCCCGAGTCGAGCACCTGGGCGAACCTGTCCAGGTCCAGGCCGTGCCGGGCGGCGAAGTGCGCGGCCTCGGCCAGGCCGCTGACCATGGTGATCAGGAAGATGTTCACCGCCAGCTTCATCAGCAGCCCGCCGGGGACCGGGCCGCACGCGATCGTCCCCGCGCACATCGGCGCGAGCAGGGGGCGTACCTCCTCGACCGCCGCGGGCTCGCCGGCCAGCATCGCCACCAGCCGCCCGGCCTCGGCCGGGCCGCGCGAGCCCGACACGGGCGCCTCGACGTAGTCGCCGCCGGCCGCCCGCACCGCCGCGCCCAGGTCCGCCGAGTACGCCGGGGACGTCGTGCCCATGTGCACCACGATCCGCCCCGCGACCATGGACGCGAACCGCGGCGTGCCGCGCCCGAGCACCGCGTCCACGGCGGCCTCGTCGGCGAGCATGAGCAGCACGACCCTGGCCTGCGCGAAGACCTCGTCCGGGCTCGCCGCCACCCGCGCGCCGGCCGCCCGCAGCGGCTCGCACCCGGCGGCCGTACGGTTCCAGACCACGACCGGTGTGCCCGCCCGCACCAGGTTGAGCGCCATGGGCCGGCCCATGATCCCCAGTCCGATGAATCCCGTTGCGGCCATCCGCCCTCCCGCTCTCCGTGTCCCGCCGCCACCGTTGTAGCGGCAGGGACGGGCTCCGGTCT
Source organism: Nonomuraea sp. NPDC005692 (assembly GCF_040631115.1). Classification (NCBI taxonomy): domain Bacteria; kingdom Bacillati; phylum Actinomycetota; class Actinomycetes; order Streptosporangiales; family Streptosporangiaceae; genus Nonomuraea; species Nonomuraea sp. NPDC005692. The sequence continues at coordinate 140,608 of NZ_JBEXYU010000022.1, forward strand.
TGAACGGTTGTGCGGCTCCCGCCGGTGTCAGGGCGTGGTGACGTCGAGGTCGACGCTGGAGACGCCGAGCACGCCGTCGATCTCCAGCAGCTCGGTGATCAGCACCTCGACCGGCCCCGCGCCCTGGACGACGAGCCAGATCGAGATCGACTCCCGGTCCTTGCCCGGGTGGTCGCGTTCCAGGGTGAGCTCGGCGATGACGAAGCCCCTGTCGCTGCACAGCGCCAGCACCCGCCGGAGCGCGCCGTGGCGGTCGAGGTAGGTCAGGTGCAGGCGCGACTGGGCGTACTTCGAGCGGGGCAGCCGGGCGCTGAGCGGGGTGAAGGCGAACAGGACCAGGAAGTGGCCGGCGGTGACGGCGACCGCCAGCAGCCACAGTCCGGCCCCGGCGGCCATGCCGACCGCGCAGGTCAGCCAGACCACCGCGGCGGTGGTGAGGCCGCGCACCGCGTCCCGGCGGACGAAGATCAGGCCGCCGCCGATGAACCCGATGCCCGACACGATCTGCGCGGCCACCCGGGAGGGGTCGAGCGTGACGTTGTCGCCCAGGACGTCGGCGAAGCCGTACTTGGACACCAGCATGATCAGCGCGGAGGCGAAGCCGACCAGCGTGTGGGTGCGCAGGCCGGCGCTCTTCTGGCGGACCTCGCGTTCGAGCCCGATGGCAGCCGACAGCAGCAGGGCCAGGCCCAGTTCTCCCAGCTGGGTCCATCCTTGCCCGGCCAGTGCCGCCGTGGCGAACGCCGTCCCCATTTGCCCAGATGTCCCCGGCGTGGGTGGCTCTCACACCTTCCCCGATTGAAGTTAGTTGTCTGACTTAGTTTCTGTGCTACGGTTCTTCTTAGTCAGGCAACTAACTAATGACTGAGGAGAACCACCATGTTCGTTGTCACGGGCGCCACCGGGAACGTCGGCCGCACGCTGGTCCGCCTGCTCGCCGAGCAGGGCCACGAGGTGACCGCCGTGTCGCGCCGCATCACCCCGTCCGACGTGCCGTCCGGCGTGCGCGCGGTCGCCGCCGACCTGTCCCGTCCCTCCGCCGACCTGCCGGCCGCGTCGGACGCGGTCTTCCTGCTCATCGGCGGCGACCTGATGATGGCCGGGGACCCGGCCCGCGTGGTCGCCCCGTTCGCCGGGGCCGGCAGGATCGTCCTGCTCTCCTCCCAGGGCGTGGCCACGCGCCCCGACTCCGTCTCGCACGGCAAGTCCTTCGCCGCCTTCGAGCACGCCGTCATGAACTCCGGCGCCGAGTGGACGATCCTGCGTCCGGGCGGCCTGGCCTCCAACGCCTACGCCTGGGCCCCGTCCGTCCGGTCCGGCCGTGAAGTGGCCGCGCCCTTCGGCGACGTCGGCCTGCCGATCGTCGACCCGGAGGACATCTCGGCAGTGGCCGCCGCCGTCCTCACCGAGCCGGGCCACGCTGCCGCGACGTACGAGCTGACCGGGCCCGCCCGCACCACCCCGCGCGAGCGGGCCGCGGCCATCGCCGAGGCCATCGGCGAGCCCGTCACCTTCACCGAGCAGTCCCGCGAGGAGGCCCGCGCCCAGATGCTCACGTTCATGCCGGCCCCCGTCGCCGACACCACCCTCGACATCCTCGGCACCCCCAACGTCCGCGAGCGGACCGTCAGTCCCGACGTCGAGAAGATCCTCGGCCGGGCCCCCGGCACGTTCGCGGGCTGGGCCCGGCGCAACGCCGCCGCCTTCCGCTGACCCCCGGCGACGAACGCGGCACCGCGCGTACGGCGAGACGGGCGCGGTGGGGTGTGGCCCGTTGGGCACCCTGCGGTGCGGTGGGCACAGCGCGTACGGCGAGACGGGCGCGCTGCGGTGGGCGCGGCCTGCGGGAGGGCGTGGCGCGTGGGAAGGGCGCCGGTTTTTGTCGGTGGCGAGTCCTACGGTGGTCTGCATGACCGACAGTGACACCCCCTGGGAGCCGCCCATCGCGGGCAGCGAGGCCGAACACCTGCTCGGGACGCTCGACCGCCTCCGCACGACCTTCCGCTGGAAGGCCGACGGCCTCGACGTCGAGGGGCTGCGGGCCCGCGTCGGCGCCTCCGCGCTCACCCTCGGCGGCCTGCTCAAACACCTGGCCCTGGTCGAGGACCATCTGTCCACCGTCAGGCTGACCGGCGCCCCGCTCGGCGAGCCGTGGGAGTCGGCCGACTGGAACGGCCCCGACTGGTCGTTCACCTCCGCCGTGCACGACAGCCCCGCCGACCTCTACGCCCTGTGGGACGACGCGGTCGAGCGCTCACGCGCCCGGATCGGCGCGGCGCTGGCCGACGGCGGCCCGGCGCGGCTCGTCCACCTGTCCTGGCCCGACGGCCGCCACGCCAGCCTGCGCCGCCTGCTGTGCGACCTCATCGAGGAGTACGGCCGCCACACCGGCCACGCCGACCTCCTCCGCGAGGCCGTCGACGGCCTGGTGGGCGAGGACCCGCCGGCCGGCTGGAAGCCCCGGGGCGCGGCCGGTCAGGGAGATCCCTCGCCGCACGGCTCCGCCGCGGCCGATCGGTAGCCCCGCACGGTCCGCGCGGGACCGCACGGCTCGCGTGGCTCGCCGCGCGGGGCCACACGGCTCGCGTGGCTCGCGAGGGTGCGCCGGGAAACTGTCGGGAACGCCGGAGAAGCCGGGAACGCCGGGGAACTGTCGGGAACGCCGGAGGAGCCGGTGGCGGCGGGCGTCACCGGCTCCGGGGCTCGGCCCGTCAGGTGATCGGGCAGGTGTCGCGGTACTCCTCGATCGCGGTCCCGCGCGGGGCGGGGCACAGGAACTGGTCGTAGCGGGTGTCGTCGTCGACGAACCGCTTCAGCCAGGCCACCATCGACTTGGCCATCGTGGTGTTGGTGACCTGCGGGAAGAAGTGCGAGGCGCCGTTCAGCTCCAGGTACGCCTTCTCCACCGACGACGGGATCGACTGGTAGAACGGCTCGGAGTGGGTCGCCACCGGCGCGATCGTGTCGGCCTCACCCCCGATGATCATCGTCGGCACCCGGAGGCCCGACCAGCTCTTGGTGAGGTTCCACGGCGCGAGCGGCACCGCCGCCTGGAGCGACGGGCGCGCGTCGGCCGCCTCCAGCGTGCCGCCGCCGCCCATGGAGTGTCCGGCCACCGCGAGCCGGGACGGATCGATCCTGCTCCGCACGGCCGTCGGGCTGCCCGAGGTCAGGTAGTCCAGCGCGGCCAGGAGCTGGCGGCCGCGACTGGCCGGCTGGTCGTAGATCGTGGTGGTCTCGATGCCGATCACCACGAACCCGTGCGAGGCGATCCGCGGCCCCAGCCAGGCGAGGCTGGACCAGGTCGCCGTGTAGCCCGGCGAGATGGCGATCGCGCCGAAGGTGCCCTGGCTGGTGTCGGTCGGGTAGTAGACCGTCCCGCCGCCGAAGCCGGAGACGCTCAGCCGCGAGACGCTGAGCTCCGCGGTCGCGAACGGGCCGCGCGCGGCTTCCAGGACCGCGCTCGTCGGGTCGGGGCCGCGCTCGTACGGGCCGGCCGCGTGGGCGGCCGGGGCCGTCGCGACGCCGCCGGCGAGCAGCGTGACGGCCAGGGCGAGCTTGGTGAACGTTCGCGCGCCGAAGTGGGGGGTGGAGAGCTGCACGTCGTCGAACTCCCTGCTCATCGGGGGTGACTGCTGTCTGTCGCCATTGTCGGGACACACTGTCAGCCGTGCATCGGTGAAATCACCGGTCTCGTGCCGCGCGCCGTCCGGCTCAGGCGCTCACGCCGAGGTCGCCGGCGGTCACCGGGGCGCGCGGCGGACGGCCCGACACGTGCCGTTCCAGCTCGTCGAGCGCGCTCTCGCTCAGCCGCCGGGTCTCCGAGCCGAGCGAGCCGGCGACGTGCGGGGTGAGCATGACGTTGGGCAGGTCGTACAGCGGCGAACCGGCCGGCAGCGGCTCGGGGTCGGTGACGTCGAGGATGGCGTCGATCCGGCCGGCCACGCACTCGCGCTCCAGCGCGGCGGTGTCCACGACCGAGCCGCGGGCGGTGTTGATCAAGGTCGCGCCGTCGCGCAGCAGGGCCAGCTCGGCGGCCCCGATCAGGTGACGGGTGGCAGGGAGCGCCGGGACGTGCAGGGTGAGCACGTCGCAGCGGGCCAGCAGCTCGGGCAGCGCCACCAGGCGGGCGCCGGCCGCGCGCACCTCGTCCGCGTCCGCGTACGGGTCGGCGACCAGCACCTCGGCCGGCTCCAGCACGCGCAGCAGGTCCACGACCCGGCGGCCCGTCCGCGAGAAGCCGACGACGCCGACCGTCCTGCCGCGGTTGGACAGCTCGCCGCGGCGGGCCAGGTAGGACCGGTCCTCGCGGTGCAGGCGCGCGTCCTGGGCGAGGAACGGGGCCTTCTTCCCGGCGAAGACGATCGCGGCCAGGGTGAACTCGGCCACCGGGATCGCGTTCTCGGCGGCCGCGGTGGTGACCACGAGGCCGCGGCGCCAGACCTCGTCCGTGACGAACCCGCGTACCGAGCCCGCGCAGTGGAAGACCGCGCGCAGCCGGGACGCCTCCGCCAGGCGCTCGGCGGTCAGCGGCGGGCAGCCCCACGACGTCACCAGCACGTCGGCCGCGTTCAGCGCGCGCCGTGCCGCGGGCGCGTCCAGATCGGCGGTCGAGACGGGGTCGCCGACCTCGGCCAGCTCGCGCAGCCGCCGTAACTGCGGCTCGTGGAACTGCTCGGCGAAGCTGGCGGGGTCCATGACGAGCAGGGCACGCGGACGTCGTACGTTCACCTGGGTCCTTCCGGCGGCATCGCTCAGGACATGAACCTGACCAGCTCCACCCGTGAGCGGATGCCGAGCTTGCTGAAGATGTTCCTGAGATGGTGCTCGACCGTGCGCCTGCTGAGGAAGAGCTGCTCGGCGACCTCCTTGTTGGTGGCGCCCGCGGCCACCATGCGGGCGATCTGCGCCTGCTGCGCGGTGAGCTGCGACACCGTCGCCTCCGCGGCCGGGCGGACGGGCTCGCCGGAGGCCCGCAGCTCGGCCCTGGCCTGCTCGGTCCACAGCCGCGCGCCGTGCCGTTCGAACGTCTCCAGCGCCGTGTGCAGGTGGTTCCTGGCCGCGCCGGGCCGCCGGTCGCGCCGCAGCGCGCTGCCCAGCAGCAGGTGCGTACGGGCCGACTCGAACGCGCAGACGCCCTGGCCGTGCAGCCGCAGGGCGTCCCGGAACAGCTCCTCGGCCTCGCCCGGACGCACCGACAGCAGCGCCCGGCAGCGCGCGACCAGCGCCCGCAGGTCGGGGCTGCGCGTGCTGCCGACCCAGCGTTCGAGCACCCGCAGGGCGGCCGCGGCCCGCTCGCGGTCGCCGGTGCGGGCGGCCGCCTCGATGTAGTGCGGGGTGGACATGACCCTGATGACGACGTGGTGGTTGCGCCGCTCGGCCCGCAGCCTGCCGGCGGCGTCGGCCACGCGGCCCGCGGCCAGGTCGAGGCAGGCCAGCGCCCAGTTGCCGACCGCGCCTGCCAGGCCCAGCTCGTGGGCGTCGGCCAGCTCGATGGCGGCGTCCGCGCGGATCCTGCACGTCTCCTGGTCGCCCTCCACGGCGGCGCTGATCGCCAGCCAGGCCAGGTGCTGGGCGGCGGTGTTCAGCTGGCCCGTCTCGCGGGCCAGCCGCAGGCCCTTCGCGGCGGTCGCGGCGACGGAGGCGTACCGGCCCATCCAGACGTCGGGGTAGATCGTGAACTCCAGGAGCTGCGGCACCGCCGACGCGGCCCCGCGCAGCCGGGCCTCCTCCACGGCCCGCGCCGACAGCCGGTGGGCCACCGCGTCCTCGCCCAGCAGCATGCCCGCCACGCAGGCCCAGGTGAGCACGGCCGGGTCGTGTACCGACCCGGCCAGCTCCAGCACCCGCCGCAACGGCCCGGCCGCCTCCTGGTGCAGGCCGCTGAAGGTGTGGGCCATGCCCGCCAGGTACTCGAACATGAGCTGCGCCGGCGCCGACTCGTCCGGACGCCGCAGCGCCGCCGCCTGCCGGGCGATCGCGATGAACGCCCGGTTGTCGCCCGCCCGGTAGCTGGCGTCCGCCGCGCGGACCAGCGCCCGCACGCCGAGCAGGCGGTGGCTGTCCAGCAGCCGGCGGGCCGCCGCCAGCAGCTCCTCGCGGGCGCTGCCGGTCTCGCCGCCCAGCAGCTCCAGGCTGCCGCGCAGGAGCTGGACGTGGCCGCGCAGCTCCTCGGGCGCGCCGGGCGACCTGAGCCGGGCCAGCAGGGAACGCGCGGCCAGGGGACGTCCGGACACCCAGGCGTGCCTGGCGGCGGCGGCCAGCCGCTCGGCCTTGACCGCGGGATGAGCGGTCAGCTCGGCGGCGCGCTCCAACGCCAGATAGGGCTCGGGGAACCCGGCACGACGCTCGGAGGCGAGGCACGGCTCAGAGCTCCCGGCGGTCCACCGCACGGCCAGCGCCGCCCGCGCCAGCTCGTCCCCCACCTTCTCCTCACCAGCCCCCGCCCAAGCCCGATGCCAAGCTCCCCGCAACCTCCGCCACCCATCCACCTCCACAAGACCCCCGTCCGGGACGCCCGTTCCCGGGCCGGGCGCCTCCGCGCCGGCGGCGTTCGCGGGCAGGCTCCGGGGCGGGGTGAGCAGGTCGGCGAGGAGGCGGTGGGCACGGCGGCGCTCGGCCAGCGACGCCGCGTGGTAGGTGACCGCCCGCATCGCGGGTTCCAGGAACACGAACGTGTCCCCGTCGGCCCGCAGGACGCCCGCCCGTTCGGCCGGTTCGAGCACGGACAACGCGCACGCCGGGGTCGCCGCCCTGGCCAGGGTCGCCACGTCCAGGGCCGGATCGGCGGCGATCAGCAGCGACAGCCACCGCGTACGCGCGGGCAGCCGGGTCAGCACGCCCGTGTGCTCCCGCCACAACCGCCCACCAGGAGGCAGGACGGCGGGCGGCGCCGCGAGCCCGGCCCGCTGGTCGGGGGTGAGCGCACCGATCAGCTCGCGCAGCGCCAGCGGGTTTCCGCGGGCGATCTGGTCGAGCGCGGCCGACAGGTCCTCGGCGAGTCCGCCGGGCACCAGATCCGCGGCCAGCTCCCGGACCGCCGGCCCGTCAAGCCCGCGCAACTCCCGCGCGGGCACCCCCTCGAACCCCGGCCTCGCCCCGCCGTCGAACCCCTCGGGCTCCCGCTCGCCGTACGGGGCGGGACGGGAGGGCGGGGGAGGGGCGGTGTGGGGCGTCGTGCCCGGGGTGAAGGCGGAGGTGCTGGTTGGCGGCGGTACGTCGGGGGCCGGGGGTCTGGTGGTGAGGAGCATGGCGATCGGTTCGCAGGACAGGCGGCGGGCCACGAACGAGAGCGCGTCCAGGCTCGCCGCGTCCAGCCGGTCGGCGTCGTCCACGCAGGCCAGTACGGGACGCTCGGCGGCGACCGCCGACAGCAGCCCGAGCACGGCGGCGGGCAGTGCGAGCCCCGTCCCGCAGGTCCCGGACTCCAGGGCCTCGGTCAGCGCGCGGGCCTGGGCGGCCGGCAGCGCCGCGACGGCCGCGGACACCGGCCTCAACAGGCCGTGCAGCCCCGCGTACGGCATCCGCGACTCCGACTCCACCCCCGACACCCGCAGCACCCGGAACCCGGAGGCCCGCGCGGCCGCCAGGTCGAGCAGGGCCGTCTTGCCCATGCCTGCCGCGCCGGTCAGCAGCAGCGCCCCGCCGGAACCGGTCCGGGCGTCGTCGAGCAGCCGCAGCAGGACGTTCTCCTCCGCGCCGCGGCCGCGTAACACGGGAACGCGCGTGACTGGGGACACGCCGTCCAGTGTCACGCGCGGGTGCCGCCGCTGAAAGGGCCCGCCACCGACGGAAACCACCGACGGGCGGCCCCGCCCAAGCCCCCAGCCATCGCACCGACCACTCCCGGACGTGTCACCATCCCTGGGCGTCCGGCCCACCTGCCCCAGCCACCCCACCGACAGTCCCTGGGCGTCCGGCCCGACCACCCCAGCCCGCAGGAGAGGGGATGGGCGGGAGAAAGTGTGGCATTCCGGGGACAGCAAGCGCTTGGTGACCTACCTTGAGTCCTGACCGTCAAGGAGTGCCGATGCGGAATCAGGGGCTTGGGTCATGGCCGGCACGCAGGGCGCGGATGACGCCCGCCCGGCCCGCCGTCGGTTACCCGGGAATCGACCGCACCTACGGCGACCTGTACGACCGGGTCACCCGCCTGGCCCACGGGCTGGCCGGCCTGGACGTGGGCCGCGGCGACCGGATCGCCTATCTCGGGCCCAACCACCCGTCCCTGGTGGAGACGTTCTTCGCCGCGGGGCTGCTGGGCGCGGTGTTCGTCCCGCTCAACGCCCGGCTGGCCCCGCCCGAGCTGCGCTTCCTCCTGGACGACTCCGGTGCCCGCGTAGTCGTCCTCGGCGAGGGCGAGGGCGAGGGCGAGGGCGAGGGCGAGGGCCGGGACGGCGGCGGCCTGCCCGGCCGGCACCTGAGCCAGGACGCCTTCGAGGAGCTGATCGCCGGCGCGCCCGCCGACCCCGTGGACGAGCCGGTGAGCCAGGACGACATCTGCCTGATCATGTACACCTCCGGCACCACCGGCCGCCCCAAGGGCGCGATGCTCACCCACGGCAACCTCATCTGGAACGCCGTGAACCTGCTGGTCGACGTGCCGCTCGCGCACGACGAGGTGACGCTGGTCAGCGCGCCGCTGTGCCACATCGCGGCCCTGGCGCAGACACTCGTGCCGACCGTGCTGAAGGGCGGCAGGGCGCTGCTGGAGCCGTCGTTCGGGGTGGACAGGACCTTCGACCTGGTCGAGTCCGAGCGGGTCACGATGATGTTCGGCGTGCCGACGATGTTCGCGGCCCTCGCGCGGTCGCCGCGCTGGGCGGGCGCCGACCTGTCCAGCCTGCGGCACCTGCTGTGCGGCGGAGCGCCGGTGCCCGAACCGCTGATCAGGACGTACCGGGAGCGCGGGCTGCCGTTCCTGCAGGGGTACGGCATGACGGAGACCTCCCCGGGCGCGCTCTTCCTCGGGGCGGGGCACCCGAACGCGGGGCTCGGTTCGGCCGGGGTGCCGTGCTTCTTCTCCGACGTGCGGCTGGTCGCCCCCGACGGCTCGCCCGCCGCCCCCGGCGAGCCCGGCGAGGTGCACGTCCAGGGCCCCAACGTCATGCCCGGCTACTGGCGGCGTCCGAAGGAGACGGCGAAGGTGTTGTCCGCCGACGGCTGGTTCAGGTCGGGCGACATCGGCGTGGCCGACGAGGACGGGTACGTCCGCATCCGCGACCGGATCAGCGACATGTACATCTCCGGCGGCGAGAACGTCTACCCGGCCGAGATCGAGAACGTGCTCCATGCCCATCCGGCGGTGGCCGAGTGCGTGGTGATCGGCGTACCGGACGAGAAGTGGGGGGAGACCGGCAAGGCGCTGGTCGTGCTGCGGCCGGGCGCGAGCGCGGAGCCCGAGGAACTGCTCGCCCACCTGGACGGCCGCCTGGCCCGCTTCAAGATCCCGAGATATCTGGAGCTCGTCCCCGATCTGCCGCGGAACGGCGCCGGCAAGCTGCTCAGGGCGTCCCTCAGGAAGCTGCACGGGCAGCAGCAGGGGCGGTGACCGTACGGGGAGCGGCGGGTCAGCCGATGGCGGGCAGGCGCAGGTCGGCGAAGACGCCGCGGTGGTCGGTGCCGGGCACGTCGAGGATCTCCGTACGGGCCACGCCCACCCGGCGGTCGGCCAGCACGTGGTCGATCGTGATGATCGGCGGTATCGCCCTGCCGCTGGGCCAGGTCGGGACGAGCCCCTTGCCCACCTGGTCGGCCGCGTCGACGTAACCCCGGGCCAGCAGGTCGCGGAAGGCGCGGTGGTCGAGGGTGGCGTTGAAGTCGCCGGCCAGGATCCTGACCACCGACGGCGAAGGGGACGGCAGCGCCTTGAGCGAGGCGTCCCACTCGTCCGCCATCCGGCCCAGTGGCGGGTTGGGGTGCACGGCCACGACCTCGACCTTGCCGCCCGAGGGCAGGGAGAGCGTGGCGGCCGGCATGTTGTGGCCGATCGGGGTGAACAGCCCCCGCCGCGGCCGCAGCGGGTGCTTGGCGAACAGGCCGCTGCCGATCGCGCCGTCCGCGGCCTGGAGCACCCGGTACGGGAGCAGCTTGCGCAGCCCCGCCTGGTCGAGCCGCCGGACCGCCTCCGGGGTCAGCTCCAGCGCGCTGAACACCTCGATCTCGTACGTGCGCACCAGGCGGACCACGGTCTCGGCGTCGGCCCGTCCGAACAGGTTGACCGACAACACCCGCAGCGGGACGCCATCGATCACTTTGCCCGCCTCCACCCCGGACGTCCTCGGGATCAGGCACGCGATGAACACCATGCCCACGAGCGCCGCGGACAGCCCCGCCGGACGGTTGCGCCTGAGCATCGCCAGCAGCGCGGTCAGCGCGGCCAGCCCAGCGCCGATCGGCGTCACCGTCATGAGCTGGATGAGGAAGGAGCCGGTCTCCAGGCCGCCGACCCGCAGCGCCGCCCAGGCCGCCAGCAGCGCGACCACCGTCCAGGCGAACCAGCGCCTGCGCCGCCGGGGCGAGGGACGCTTGCCGGCGGATGCGCGTTCGGCCGTCGCGCTCGCTCCCCGTTGATCCACAGCATGAACCATAGGGCAGTGGCGGAGGAGCCGGACCGGGGCCGGTCAGCCCGGCTCGACCCAGTGGGTCGGTTCAGTGGCTCACCGCGCCGACTCGGCCCCGGCCTTGACGGCGAGGAGCTGCCTGCGCATCGCGACGAAGTCGCCGACGTCCGTCATCGCGACGTGGGCGGCGCCGCGTACGGTGGGCTCGCCGCGCATCCGGAGCCGGTAGACCAGCCGGGTGCCGCCGCCGGTGTCGCGGAGCGCGATGGAGCAGGTCGTGGTGGCGTCGGCGCCGCGGTCGGCCAGCACGAGGCTGTGCGGGGCCTCGATCCGCTCGACGACGAAGCCGCCGCCGTCCATGACGTCGCCGGGCTTGAGGTCGTGCGGGGGCTGCGCGGACTCGCCGGCTGCTTCCGTCCGTACATCCGGCCCCGTGCCGGAACGGGTGCCGGGGCCCGGGTAGCCGCCGAGCCGGACCACCCAGGCCCAGACGACCGCCGGCGGCGCGTCCACGGTGACGGCACGGGTGGCCTGGAGCTGGGGGAGCGGCACGACGTCGTCACCCGGCAGGTCACCGTGCACCTCGCTGTCGGTCGCGCCCCAGCGCAGGTGCCAGGGACGCACGGCGAGCAGGTACCCGGCCGCCGCACCCGCGGCCAGCCGGAACAGACGGCGTGGCAGGATCATCGCAGCACTCCTTCGTGTCTCTGACGAGACGTGTCGCTGGACGGAACGTGTCACCGACGGTGCATGTCACCGGCGGTGCGTGTCACCGGTGTTGTCGTCACCGGAGCCCCTGCCGGGACGTGCCGCCGGAGCCCCTGACGGGACGTGTCGTCTGCGGACCTCTCGTTGATCGGCGCTCGGAATTACGGTGCTTATGCCTGAATTATGGGCCAATATGGCTAGATCTGGTCAGCTTTCCATATTGTCAGGCCATATGTCTCCGCTATCGGCCGCCACGCCTGCGCGAATTGTGCCTTGGCCGTCTGTGCGGCCTCCGATCTGCTGAGACCGCGCCGGTAATCGCGGTCGTCCGAGACCGGGCCGGTGCAGCCGCCCGCCAGATGGCGCCGCGCCCAGGACAGGAAGGCGGTGTCGGCGTCGTAGGAGGCGTCGAGCGCGGTGATGAGCGTCTGCTTCAGCGCCGCGCCCTCGGGCAGGGCCGTCACCTCCAGCGTCCGGGCGGCGGCGAGCTGGTCGCGGCGGCTGGCGGTGATGTCCTCGATCGTGGTCACGCCGGCTCGGCGGCAGCCGGTCGCGTCCGCGATCGCCGCCGACAGGCTGGAACGGGTGGAGCTGCTGCTGGACAGCAGCTCGTCCACCTGCCCGGCCTGCCCGGCCGCGCCTGCCGTGGGGTCCGCGCTCGGCGTCGGGTCGGCGCTGGCGGCCGGGTCGTCCGCGGGGGTGGCGTCCCCGGTCGGCGGGTCTTCCGTCGCCTCGTCCGACGCCTGAGGCTGGACGGCCGACGGCGTGCCGCCCGAGCTGCCGCCCGCCTCCGCCGGGGCGGACGGGCGGCTCCCGGCCACCCACCAGACCAGCACCGTCGTCGCGCACGCCGCCGCCACGCTGACCAGCACCACCGGCCGCCGCCACCCCGGCGGACGCAACCGCGAGGGCGGCGGCGGATGCTCGCCCTCCAGCGGCCCTCGCGAAAGGTCGGCGAACGCCCCCTCCCCGGCCGAGCGCGCCACCGGCGGAACACCGCCGGCACCCACGCTGTGGGGTGCGGGGGGCGAGGTGGCGGGGGGTGAGGGGGCGGGGAGGAGGGCGCCGCAGCGGGGGCACTGTGTGAGGGCGCCGGTGTCGCTGCCGCATCGCCCGCACCGCCCCCCGGCGCCTGAATGGTGGACCAATACGCCCTCCCGTAATGCTCCGTAAAGGGAAGAATTTCGATTTATCGGGCTTTTGTCCCGAGCTTCACTTCTGGTGAACGAGACTATTTGATAACAACGAGCCCCCCAAAGCACTCGTCCCTCATAAGCTCGGCCGGGTTCACCGACGAAGGAGGGTCATGGCCGTCGACAGCTCCGGCGCCACCGGCTCGACGCGGGACACCGCGGCCCACCCGGGCGTGCCCCGCATGAGCAACGTCACCCGCTACCTCAGCGCCGCCGCCTACCTCGACAGCGGGTTCCGCGACCGGGTGCTGGGCGAGCTGATGTTCGACCCCTACCGCGCGGTCCCCCCGTCCTACGGCGGCTTCGACCTCATCCCGGTGATCCACCACTGCCGGCGCTCGCGCTCGATGCTCGTCGTCCGCGACGCGCTCATCACCGTGTTCTTCCTGGTCGGGTTCGTGATCTCGCCGTTGACCACGATCGCGTGGTTGGCGACGCTCGTCCCGCTGGTGCTGCTCACCTCGGGGCGGCTCCGGGGCGGCTCGTTCGTGCTGCGGGCCATGCTCTGGGCCTGGTCCGCTGGCATGGCCCTGCTCCTGCTGCTCGCCGGGTTCTCCACCGCGCTGTCCGTGCTGCTGCTGCAGAGCTTCTCCAGCTCCTCGTTCTACGACGACGGCCCCTCCTACGGCCTCGCCGACGTCCTGACCCAGGGGCTCGGCACGCTGGCGCTGGCGATGTCCGTGCCCTTCACCACGCTCGGGGTGGCGCTGGTCTACCGGATCGCGACGTACATGACCCTGGCGGGCACGCTGCGGCCGGGCGCGCCCGAGCCGGTCACCGGCGCGACCGGCCCCCGCACCGCCCATCGGGTCGACTACGTGCGCAGCGCCCAGTGGGGCAACATCACCATGTACGCCAACGAAGACGCCTTCATGGGCGCCGGATCCATCGCCAGGAGCTGGTCGATCGCCGTGGAGCTCGACCGGGTGCGCGGCCGCGAGGGCCCGCCGCGCCGCCAGGACGACCCGGTCGACATCGACCCCGTCGAGCTGCACGCCTTCGTCCGCGAGCGGCTGAAGGACATGCGCGACCGCGTGCTGCGTCCCAACGAGGGCATCCAGCGGCTCGACATCGGCGACCACGTCGTCGCCAGGGGCATCTTCACCGTGGCCGACTGGCACCAGGGCGGCGCCCCGGTGTCCCATCCGCTGATCGGCAAGAACGGCCTGCCCAGGTCCCACGCCACGCCCGAGGAGATCGAGGCCGTCGTCCGCCATCCGCAGGGCGGCGTGCGCTACTACCAGCGCGTCACGATCAACAACGCCGGGCAGGAGATCCGCGACCGCAACGGCCGGCTCGTCGCGCCCGCCGAGGACCAGGAGGCGCTGACCTCCGCGTTCATCTACCTGGCCGTCGAGGGCCGGATGCTCTACACCCAGTTCGTGGTCACCGTGCTCCCGCCCGCCTACGGCCCTTACCACGTGGTCGACCGGCTGCCCACGATGACCGGCGGCCGCATCGCCTGGGAGGCGGTCAGGTCGTTGAAGCTGCGGCTGCTGCGCGACGTGCTGGCCGCGCCCGCGCGGCTGGCCCGTACGGGGGTGCAGGCCGTCCGGCAGAACGTGCTGGCGCCCGACCCGCGCAAGCACATCGTCTACCCCTACGGCGCCCGCTTCAGCGTCCGGGAGCTGGGCGCGAGCGACGACCTGCAGACCCACATCCAGGTGCTCGACGTCTCCAAGTACGTGCGGATGATCGAGCAGCGGCTCACCGAGGCGGTCCTCGACTTCCTGGAGGACAAAGGCGTGGAGACCGGCGCCTACCGGTTGCAGGCGGCGAGCGTGACCATGAACACGCTGTCGGTCAGCGGCGGCGCCACGGTCAACGGCCCGGTCGCCTTCGGGCACCAGGCCGCGGCGACGGTCAACAACCTGGGAGGGCAGGGCGCGTGACGAACGAGGAGACCCCCATGCCGGGCTCGTACGGCGTGCACATCAGCGGCGGCGAGGTGAGCGGCCCGATCGCGGTGGGCCCGCACTCCCGCGCCACGGTCAACAACCTGGGCGGCGCGGCCCCCGGCGAGGCGGCCCGGCTGCTCGACCGGCTCGAACGCCTGCTCGCCGAGCACGAGGCGCACGTGACCGAGCCCGCGCGGGCCCGCCGGGACGTCGCCGACGTGCGGCAGGAGATCGAGCAGGCCGACCCCGACCGCTCCCGCGTCATCGACGCGCTCAAGCGGCTGTCGGCCCGCGCGGCCGAGGTGTCGGTGATCGTGGAGGTCGTCGGCCAGATCCGCGAGCTGTTCGGCTGACCCCGGCGGCCCCGCCCGGAGAGCGGGCCGGGCCGGGTCAGCGGAAGACCGCGACCGCGGCCTCGCCGAGCATGTCGTCGATCAGCTGCACGACCTCCCTGACGACGGGGGAGTGCTCGCCCGCGATCTCCCGGAGGCGTTCGACGAGCCGGGCCGAGGGCTGGTCGAGGTAGAGCTCGGCCTCCAGCCGCAGCGCCCCCACCAGCCCGCACAGCGCCGCGCCGCGCCCGTCGGGCTGCTTCCAGCCCTCCACGGCCGAGCGCACCCCGGCCGAGGCGCGCACCACCGAGGCGATGTCGGCGAGCTGGTAACGCGTGTACGGCAACATGCCCATGCGCCGCCTGGTCACCATGACCAGCACGCCCGCGGTGACCAGGCTCTGCCGGGTGCGGTCGTAGGCGTCCTCGGCCAGCTTCTTGATCCAGAACCTGGCCTCCCCCTCGGCCCGGTCGCGGGCCATCAGCGGGACGAGGGAGTCCACGACCACGTCACCGACCGGGGTGGGGTCGGCGACGGTGATCCGGCCCTGCCCGACCGTGACGCGCCCGCTCAGCGCCAGGTCGAGCAGCACCGCCCCGGCCAGCCCGAGCGCCATCGAGTGCTGGTGCACCAGGGGCTTGCCGGACTGGTCGTGGCCGATGAGGAACAACTCGTGGTGGAGCGGTGGCCGCGTCACGGTGACCGGATCCCGGTCAGGCCGGCCTTCTCGTCGCCGTCCAGCACCGGGCGGCGGCCGCGGGCGTACAGGATGCCGAGGACGACGACGCCGACGGCGAGCCAGATCAGGCCCACCCGCTGGGCCAGGATGTTGGCGTTGACGATCACGAAGATCAGGATCGCCATGCCGATCAGCGGCGCCACCAGGTGCGACCAGAAGTCGGACGAGCGCTGCCTGACCCGGTAGTGGACGATCACCGACACGTGCAGCACGACGAACGCGATCAGGCCGCCCATGTTGACCAGGCTGCTCAGCAGGCCGACGCCCTCCTTGAGCTGCGAGGCCCACACGCCGATGCCGACGGACAGGGCCGAGACGAGCAGGATGGCGTTGGCCGGGACCGAGTGCTTGATCGACACCTTGGCGAGGAAGGCCGGCAGTTGCCGGTCGCGGGCCATGGCGTACAGCAGGCGGGAGACGGCGACCTGGGCGACCAGCGTGTCGGCGAAGCCCCAGGAGATGGCGGTGGCCGTCGAGGTGACGTGCCGCAGCCACTCGCCGCCCGCCGAGGCGGCGGCGTCGTAGAAGGCGGTCTCCGAGCCGGTGTTCAGCAGGCCCGCCGGGTCGGGCACCACCAGCGCCGCCACCCAGACCTGGGCGACGAACAGCAGCCCGGCCAGGATCAGCGCCAGCCGCATGGCCCGGGCCACCTGGGCCGACCCGCCCGCGGACTCCTCGACGAGCATGCTGATGCCGTCGAAGCCGAGGAAGGACAGCACCGCGACGGAGACCGCGGCGAAGATCACCGGCCAGGAGAAGGTGTCGGGGTTGAACAGCGGTGAGAGGCTGAACCCGTGGCCCCTGCCCTGGAGCAGGGCCCAGATCCCGATCAGCACGAACAGGCCGAGCACGATCAGCTCGCAGGTGATCAGCACCTTGGTGAGGGTGATCGTCATTCGGATGCCGCGCAGGTTGACCACCGTGTTGACGGCCACGAAGATGAGCAGCCACCCCCAGACCGGCACCCCCGGCACGCTGTTGTTCATGGCGATCGAGGCGACCAGGTAGAGCAGGCTCGGCACGAGCAGGTAGTCGAGCAGGATCGCCCACCCGGTCATGAAGCCGACCGACGGGGCGATGCCGCGGCCCGCGTAGTTGTAGACCGACCCCGACAGCGGGAAGGCCTTGACCATCTGCGCGTAGGAGGCCGCGGTGAACAACATCGCGACCATGCCCACCAGGTACGCCAGGACGGGCATGCCGCCCGAGGCCTTGAAGACCGGGCCGAAGATCGCGAACGGCGCGATCGGCACCATGAAGATCAGGCCGTAGAACACGAGGTCGGTCAGTCCGACCCCGCGGCGTAATTCCTGACGGTAGCCGAACTGCTCGATGCTCTCCTGAGGTTGCACGACAGCCTCTCCATGTCGTCCATGCGGGGGGGTGACGGGCCTCGGTATACGCATGGGGTTACGGATACCGGTGGGGCTCGATCTGGCGATCCTTCCGTAGCCCACGGTCACGTCGCAAGAGGCTGCTCCAGGTGGTTGCGTACCTGACCTCGCCGGAGGGGCCCGCGCCGGCACGCGCGGGCGGGACGCGCGCCGTCCCGCCCGCCGGCCGGCGGCGCCGCCTCAGCAGGCGCCGACGTCCTTCCAGACGCCCCACTCGCCGGTGGTGCCGGGCTCCTGGCCCTGCGTCCACCACTTGGCCTCCCACGTGTGGGCCTTGTGCGAGACGCGCTGGCCGCCGGTGTAGACGGCCGTCGCGCTCCAGGCGGGCGCGGTGCAGGCGCCGCCGGTCGGGGTGACGGTCGGGGTCGGGCTCGGGCTGGGCGCGACGCCGCCGCGCGCCAGGTCCTGGACCAGCCCGTACGTCCTGCCGCCGAAGGTCAGCGTGTAGTTCGCCTGGCCGGGGACGGGCAGGTAGTACACGTAGTCGAGGGTCACCGACGCGCCGGGGGCGAGCGTCTGCCAGGAGGGCAGCTTCACCGAGACCCGGTGGAAGTCGCCCTTGAGCCCGCCGATGTTGTTGCCGGTGTGCTCACTGCTGATCACCCGCAGGCCGAAGCCCGACTGGTCCTTGGCGTTGTTCGGGGCGGAGGTCGCGTAGTCCCACTGGAACTCCGCGCCGCCCGGGATGGTGGTCTGCGTCTTGTTGGTGATGACGAGCTTGGGGTTGATCGGGTAGTTGCTGTCGCCGGCGGGGAAGCCGGTGGCCTCGATCGTGACGTCCACCTTCTCGTTGGGGACGGTCACCTTGGCCTTGGCCGCGCCGTACGGGGTGGCGGTCCTGAGCTTGTCGTAGAGCAGGCCGGTCAGGGTCTGGCCCATGAAGTACTCGCCCTTGGCCGCGTCCCAGGCGTAGTCGCCGGCCAGCTCCCAGATCATCACGCCGCCGATGCCCTGGTTCCTGACGTAGTCGGCCTTGGCGCCGAGCGACTGGTCGTCCTCGGTGGACAGGAACACCTTCTTGGTGGCGTTCCACAACCAGGGGGCGGTCAGGGTGGCGTTGTAGTTGCGGGTGTAGGTGCCGGTGAGCCGGTCCTCGGGGTCGCTCGCCGGGTCCAGGCCGTAGGCGGGGCCGTAGGAGCCGGCGATGCCCTTGGCCAGGTTCATGGCGTGCCACATGGGGTTGGAGCCGGCGCCGACCTCCTTGCCGTTCTCCTCGTCGTGCCACAGGTTGTCGATGCCGCGGGCGCCGTCGCCGCAGGTGGTCAGGCCCTGCGGGCAGCTGCCGCTCGGGCCGTTGGAGGTGCCCCACAGGCCGTTGGTGCCGCCGTTGACGTTCTTCCAGCCGCGCGTGTAGTACGGCACGCCGATGTTGATCCGGCCGGCCGGCATCGCGCCGCGGAAGTAGTGGTAGGCCCAGTCGGTGTTGAGGTAGCCGAGGCCGCCGTACTGGGCGGCGGTGTAGACGCCCCACTTGGCCAGCTCGGCGTCCTTGCCGTCGTCGTACAGGGCGGCGTTGGGGCCGACGAACTCGTTCCAGGCGCCGTGCAGGTCGTAGGACATGATGTTGACGTAGTCCAGGTACTGGGTGACCTGGAAGGTCTCCATGCCGCGCAGCAGGTAGCCGGAGGCGGGGGCGGCGACGGTCAGCATGTAGTACCTGCCGTCGGCGGCGGCCGCGGTGTCCAGCTTCTGGCGCAGCGTCTTCATCAGGGCCGCGTAGCCCTTCATCAGGCTCGACCTGCGGGCGTTGGCGATGGTCCAGTCGAGCGGGTTCCCCGCGTCCTTCATCGAGGTCGGGTACTCGTAGTCGATGTCGACGCCGTTGAACCCGTACGCGCGCACGAACGCGACGACCGAGTCGGCGAACGTGCCGATGCCCGCCTGGTTGACCGAGCCGTCGGCGTTGGTGGTCATCGAGTAGAAGCCGCCGGAGGGCACCCGGGTGCCGTTGGCGTCGAAGTAGCCGCCGGTCTCGGCCCAGCCGCCGACCGACACCAGCGTCTTGGTGCCGGGGAACTGCTTCTTGTACTTGTTCAGCAGGTTGAAGTGGCCCTTGTAGGAGTAGGCCGGGTCCATCTCGGCGCCGGCGACGCCGGGCCACTCGGTCGCGGTGGCGTTGGCGTCCACGGCGATCTTGTTGCTGCCGTCGACGTGGGCGAAGGCGTAGTTGATGTGGGTGACCTTGCCCCACGGGATGTTGCCGGCCAGGTAGGCGGGCTGGCCGTTCTTGCCGGTGCGCCAGCTGGTGAAGTAGCCGATGATACGGCGGGGGTGGTCGGCCCCCATCTTCTCGCGGCCGTCCTCGTCGTAGGCCAGGCAGTAGGGGACGTCCACGCCGGGGGTCTGGTAGAGGCCGTCCGGGCGGCAGGCGGCGTTGTCGGCCGCGGCGGTGGCCGTACCGGCCAGGGCTCCGGCGATGAGGACCAGTGAGGTGCCGCACGCGGCCAGTGCCGCGCGTAGGCGTGTGGGCTTCAAGGCCACCTCCGATGGGGCATGACTGGGGGGTTGATCGGAAGGTAAGCCTGGTGACCAGGGCCGTCAATGCTCTCTGTTAGGAAACTTTCTTAATAGTTGCCGTTCGGGCGCTCGGGCGGGTCACGATCCGGTCCGGCGCAGGATGAGCACCGCGATGTCGTCGCGCGGGGCGCCGTGCGTGAAGGTGTTCAGGTCGGCGGCCAGGGCCTCGACGGTCCTGGCCGGCGGGTCGCGGGCCCAGGAGCGCAGCCGCTGCTCCAGCGGGTAGAAGGAGCCGTCGCGGTCGCGGGCCTCGGTCACGCCGTCGGTGCACAGCAGCAGCGAGGCCCCTCGCGGGAAGGCGAAACGCGCGCCGTGGCGCGGCTCGCCCGCCAGCCCGGCCAGGCCGAGCGGCACCTCCGGCTCGCCGAGCCAGAGCTGCCCGGCGTTCCCGCCGTGGATCAGGTACGGCGCGATGTGCCCGCAGTTGACCGCGTCCACCTCCAGCTCCGGGCCGATGTCCAGCAGCAGCGCGGTGACGAAGCGCTCGGGCTCCCCGGTGTGCGCGGCGAACCTGTTGTGCCTGATCACGGCGTCCTCCAGGGCGTCGGCCACGCCCATGAGGCTGATCTCGCGGTAGGCCGCCTCCCGGAAGGCGCCCAGCACGGCCAGCGCGGCGCCGATCGCGGGCAGCCCCTTGCCCTGCACGTCGGCGATCATCACCCGGGTCCCGTACGGCGACGGCGCCACCTCGTACATGTCGCCGCCCACCATCGTGTCCTCCTCGATGGGCTGGTAGAGGCCGTCCACGACCACGTCGAGCGAGCGCAGCGGCAGCGGCCTGACGAGCTGCCGCTGCAACGCCGCGGCGGCCGAGCGCAACCGGCGGACCTCCTCCTCGCGCTGGATCCGGTAGCTCGCGCCGACCACGCTCATCAGCCCGAACGCCGCGGTGAAGCCGGAGACCTCCAGGTTCGTCCGCAGGTTGCCGCCCAGATAGGCGACCGAGGCCGAGACCACCGCCAGCACCCACACCGACGCGACCGCCGTCTGCCACACCGAGCCCAGCCCCGACACGATCGCGGGCAGGAAGATCAGCACCGGCACGAGCTCCGCGCCCCCGCCGGTGAACCTGTCCAGCCCGACCACCAGCGCCGTGATCCCGATCAGGCCGACCAGGAACACCGGTGTCGTGAAGAAGGGCCGCCTGTGCCCGCCACCCCAGAGAATCGTCGTTCACCCCCGGTGACCAGCTTCTCCCAAGGCGTCCGCGTTCCGTCCTCCGGCGCGCCGGAGACGGCGAAGGGCCGGCCCCGGAACCCGGGACCGGCCCTGACGTGCGAACTTACCCGAGGCCGTTCTTCATGGCCGTGAGGAGTTCGGCGTTGGTGGTGTCACCGCTGAGCTCCCAGAAGAACGCGCCGCCGAGGCCCTGGTTCTTCGAGTAGCTCATCTTGCCGCCGATGGTGCTCGGCGTGTCGTAGCTCCACCACTGGTTGCCGCAGTAGGCGTAGGCCGTGCCCGCGACCGTGCCGGTGGACGGGCAGCGGGTCTTGATGACCTTGTAGTCCTCGATGCCCTGCTCGTACGTGCCGGGCGCCGGGCCCGTCGCCGTGCCGCCGGGCGCGGCCTGGGTCACGCCGGTCCAGCCGCGGCCGTAGAAGCCGATGCCGAGCAGCAGCTTGGCGGCCGGGACGCCCTTGCTCTTGAGCTTCTGGATGGCGTTGTCGGTGTAGAAGCCGGGGACCGGGATCTTGTCCCAGGTGGTGAGCGGCGAGTGCGGGGCGGTCGGGCCCTGCGCGTCCCAGCCGCCGAAGAAGTCGTACGTCATGACGTTGTACCAGTCGACGTACTGGGCGGCGCCGCCGTAGTCGGCCGCGTCGATCTTGCCGCCGTCGTTGCCGTCGGCGGTGATGGCCGCGGTGACGAGGTTGTTCGCGCCGAAGCGCGAGCGCAGCGCCGACATCACGTTCTTGAACGCCGCCGCGCCGCTGGTGTCACAGGTCAGGCCGCAGGCGTTCGGGTACTCCCAGTCGATGTCGATGCCGTCGAAGACGTCGGCCCAGCGGGGGTCCTCCACCAGCTTGTAGCAGGAGTCGGCGAAGGCCGTCGGGTTCTGCGCCGCCTGGCCGAAGCCGCCGGACCAGGTCCAGCCGCCGAAGGAGAAGAGCACCTTCAGGTTGGGGTACTTCTTCTTCAACTTGCGCAGCTGGTTGAAGTTGCCGCGCAGCGCGCCGTTGTCCCAGGTGTCGGCGACGCCGTCGACGCTCTCGCCCGCCTGGTAGAAGCGGTCGTAGTCGGCGTAGCTGTCGCCGATCGTGCACTGCCCGTTCTGCACGTTGCCGAACGCGTAGTTGATGTGGGTCAGCTTGGCCGCCGAGCCGCTGGTGTCGATGTTCTTGACGTGGTAGCCGCGCTGGTAGATGCCCCACTGGACGAAGTAGCCCAGCACCTTGTTGCCGCCGCCACCGCCGCCGCCCGTGGTGGTCGCGGTGATCTGGTTGCTGTCGGCCGAGCGGTTGCCCGCCGCGTCACGCGCGCGCACGGTGTAGTTGTACGACGTGTTGGCGCTGAGGCCGGTGTCGGTGTGCGAGGTGCCCGTGACGGTGGTGACCAGGGTGCCGCCGCGGTAGATCTCGTAGCCGGTGACCGCCACGTTGTCGGTGGAGGCGTTCCAGGCCAGCGAGACGCTGCTGTTGCTGACGCCGGTCGAGCGCAGGTTGCCGGGGACCGACGGCGGGGTCTTGTCGTCGCCGCCACCGCCGCCGGTGGTCGTCGCGGAGATCTGGTTGCTGTTGGCCGAGCGGTTGCCGGCCGCGTCACGCGCGCGCACGGTGTAGCTGTAGGCCGTGTTCGCGGTGAGGCCGGTGTCGTTGTACGTGGTGCCCGTGACGGTGGTGACCAAAGTGCCGCCGCGGTAGACCTCGTAGCCGGTCACGGCCACGTTGTCGGTGGAGGCGTTCCAGGCCAGGGCCACGCTCGTGTCCGTGACGCCGGTCGAGCGCAGGTTGCCCGGCACCGACGGCGCGGTCGTGTCGCTGCCGCCGCCACCGGAGACCTTCCACAGCGCCGCCACGTTCGGCGGCTCCCAGCCGGGCTGGGAGGTGTGCGCCTGGAGGCAGACGTAGTCGACGCCGTTGTAGGTGACGACCGTGCCCGCCGTGTAGGCGGTCCACGGGGCCCAGGCCGCCGCGTACGCCACCGTGCTGGCGGAGGCGAGCGCTGGGGCGGCCACGGCCGCGGTGAGGGGCAGGGCCAATGCCGCCATTCCCGCCAGGACCTTGCTCAGAATGGTGTGTTTCATGTCGCTCCGACATCCGTTGGGGGGTGTGTGGGGAGTGGGATGGGAGACTTCTGGGGAAACTATTAGGAAAGTTTCCTTTAAGTTGTGAATCGACGGTAGCCTCTGCCTGGGGGAGCGTCAATACTCATCGGTCAGGTGTCCGTAATCGTGCCGGTCAGACCCCGGACGCGCCCGTTCACGACGGGATAACGGTTCAGGAACGGGGGCTGACGGCGGGGTGAGCCGTGGCTCAGCATTGGAGCGTGGCAGGAATCTCCGCCTGGCGGCGGACGCCCACGCGACGCGGGCCCTACGTGGTCCGCGCGGTCGCGGAGTTACGGTCCTGGCCGTCGCTGAACGTCAGCGGCACCGGTCAGCAGGTCGCCTTCGCCGTACACGGAACCGAGATCCTGCGCCTGGCCGGCCGGGACGAGATCCACGTACGGCTCACCGCCCCCGCCATCGGCCGCCTGGAGCCGTACCTGCGGGAGTGCGACCAGGTCCATGCCTGCCGCGACCGCGCCTGGGTCGCCGTGCAGGTCGACGCGGAGCCCGATCTGGAATTGTTGCTGGCCCTCACGAGCGTGGCGATAAAGGCGCACGTGGCGTGAACCGATTCGGTGCGTAGCGTTTCTCCCACGCACCGTCGAATTCAATGCCGCCATTTGCCTGGGAATTACTCGCCGGGTAGCTTGGTTGTACACAGCCAAACGGGGAGTCGTCCCAGGTAGGGATGGCATTGCCTGGGAATTACCCAAGCTCGACCCGTGTTGTACAGAGTCGATGCGGACATCTCCGCATCCGGGCGTCGCACATATACCTTCAGGCCCTTTCCCGGGCCCGGGAAGACGATGCGTCAGCCCTTTCGCCTGACCAAGAGACCGCTGAATCCGCCTGTGCGCGGAACCGGGGACCCATGTGTCCAATGGGGTGAATCGGCGCCGTGGTGCCGTAGGGCAGCTTCCCGCCCGAACCCGTCAGCTAACCCGGCAAGCGGCACGGAAGCGCAAGGAGTAACACCCTCATGGCCAAGCACCGTCTTCACCGTGCCTACAAGCTCGACCTCGCCAAGATCGCCCTCGGCGCGACCGCCGTCGCCGGCGTGCTCGGCACGCACGCGGCAGTGAACGCCGACACCACCACCGCCCACACCGCCACCCAGACCGCCAAGGTCGCCGGCGTGGCCGCCCAGCCGCACGTCGCGCAGAACCGCGCCGCCGACGAGAGCGCCAAGGGCAAGGTCAACGTCACCGCCGCCCAGGTGCTGGCGACGGCCCGCGCCCAGGTCGGCACCTCCGAGGACGCCAACGGCGGCGGCACCAAGTTCCAGAAGTGGTACGCCGACTCGCAGCGCGCCGCCGAGACCGCCGCGCGTGACGGCGGCAACCGCGCCATGTACCTGAACGCCCCCTGGTGCTCGATGTTCGTCTCCTGGGTCGGCGAGCAGACCGGCGCCCGCCCGCAGGTCGGCTGGGACGCCTACACCGTGAGCCACGCCAAGTGGTTCGCCGCCAACGACCGCTGGGGCACCGAGGCCAAGCCGGGCGCCGTCGTCTTCTTCTCCTGGAGCGGCAGCAAGAGCCTGAACGACATCCAGCACGTCGGCTTCGTCGTCAAGGACAACGGCGACGGCACGATCTCCACGATCGAGGGCAACACCGGCAACGGCAAGGTCGAGCAGCGTGTCCGCCCGACCTCCCAGGTCGTCGGCTACGGCTACCCGTCGTACGCCGCCTGATCCTGCGACGCGAAAGAGCGCACTCCCTGCGGGGGGTGCGCTCTTTTCGCGTTCAGGGCCGCCGGTGCCGGTGGACCAGGGTCGTCGCGGCCTGCCCGGCCGAGCGGGCCGCGCCCGGCTGCTGCGAGATCATCGCGGTCACCGTGGCGCCGTCGATCAGGGTGAGCAACTGCTCGGCGAGCAGGCCGGGATCGCCCGCTCCGGCCTCCTCGGCGAGCGAGCGCAGGTAGGCGCGCAGGCGCTCCTTGTGCTCGCGCACCGCGGTACGGACGTCCGCCGAACCGGCGCCCAGCTCGGCGAAGGCGTTGGCGAACCCGCAGCCGCGGAAGTCGTCCTCGGTGAACCAGCGTTCCAGCCACGCGAAGACCGCCGGGATGCGGTCGCCGGCGTCGGCCACGTACGCGGTGAGCGAGGTCATCCAGCGTTCGTCGCGCCGCCGCAGGTAGGCCACGACCAGCGCCTCCTTCGACGGGAAGCACTGGTAGAGGCGTTTCAGCGAGACGCCGGAGGCGGCCCGGATCTCGTCCATGCCGACCGCCTGCACCCCGCGGCGGTAGAAGAGGTCGCCCGCGGCGTCCAGCAACCGCTGTTCGTGATCCATGACACCCCTCCAGGTGCTTGCCGCGGAGAACGATCGTTCTCTACGCTATCGCACAACCCGGGAGAACGACCGTTCTCTCGATCGGAGAGGACATCTCATGACACGCCCGCCCGTTCCGCCGTTCACCGAGGAGACCGCCCGGATCAAGGTCCAGGCCGCCGAGGACGCCTGGAACACCCGCGACCCCGAGCGCGTCGCGCTCGCCTACACCGAGGACTCCGTGTGGCGCAACCGCGGCGAGTTCGTCACCGGCCGCGCCGAGATCGCCGGGTTCCTGCGCCGCAAGTGGGACCGCGAGCTGAACTACGCCCTGCGCAAGGAGCTGTGGGCGTTCACCGGCGACCGCATCGCCGTCCGTTTCCAGTACGAGTCCCGCGACGCCGCCGGCCAGTGGTGGCGCAGCTACGGCAACGAGCAGTGGGAGTTCGACGAGTCGGGGCTGATGCGCCGCCGGGAGGCCAGCATCAACGACGTCGCCATCACCGAGGAGGAACGCCGCATCTTCGGCTCCCGCCCGCTGTCCGAGCACGACGTGGACGTCCTCGGCATCCGCCACGCGGAGATCGCCGGGGTAAGGTCGGAAGGCCGATCGTAGGAGGTCTGACATGGCGGTTCTGCTGCTGGGCACCCTCGACACCAAGGGGGAGGAGTACGCCCTCGTCCGCGACCTGATCATCCGGGCCGGGCAGGGCGTCGTCCTCATGGACACCGGCGTCATGGGCACCCCGGAGCTGACCGCCGACGTCCCCGCCGAGGCCGTGGCGCGGGCCGCGGGCACCGGCCTCGACCGGCTCAGGAGCGCGGGCGACCGCGGCGCCGCGCTGGCGGCGATGGCGGCCGGGGCCACGGCCCTGGCCAAGGACCTGCACGCCCGCGGCGAGCTGAGTGGCGTGCTCGCGCTCGGCGGCAGCGGCGGCTCCTCCATCGCCGCCGCCGTCATGCGGGCGCTGCCCGTCGGCCTGCCCAAACTGCTCGTCTCGACCATGGTCAGCGGCGACGTCTCGGCCTACGTCGGGGAGACCGACGTGACGCTCATGTACAGCGTCGTCGACGTCGCGGGCGTCAACTCCGTCTCCCGCCGCATCCTGACCAACGCCGCCGCCGCGATCAGCGCGATGGCCGCCTCCTACGACGCCGGCGCCGAGCCGTCCGGGGAGGACAAACCACTGGTCGCGGCCACGATGTTCGGCGTCACCACGCCCGCCGTCGACGCCGCGCGGGCCCGCCTGGAGTCCCTGGGCTACGAGGTGCTGGTCTTCCACGCCACCGGCTCGGGCGGCCGGGCCATGGAGGCGCTGGCGGCCGGCGGCCACTTCGCCGGGGTGCTCGACCTGACCACCACCGAGCTGGCCGACGAGCTCGTCGGCGGCGTGTTGTCGGCGGGCCCCGACCGCCTGACCGCCGCGGGGCGGGCCGGAATCCCGCAGGTCGTCAGCCTGGGCGCGGTCGACATGGTCAACTTCGGCCCGATGGAGACCGTGCCGGAACGTTTCCGGTCACGGCAGCTCCTGGTCCACAACCCGACGGTGACGCTCATGCGCACCACTCCCGCCGAGAACGCCGAGATCGGGCGGGCGATCGGCGAGCGGCTGGCCCGCGCGTCGGGGCCGGTCACGCTGTTCGTGCCGCGCGGCGGCGTCTCGGCCGTCGACGTCGAGGGCGGCCCGTTCCACGACCCGGCGGCCGACGCGGCCTGCTTCGACGCCGTGCTCGCGGCCGTCGCGGGCAGCGCCGTCGAGGTCGTGCGGAGCGACCAGGACATCAACAACGCGGAGTTCGCCGTCGCGGCCGCCGACCGGCTGCACCGGCTGATCGAGAAGGGGGCCTGATGCGTCGCGACGAGGCACTGCGGAGGTTGCGCGCCGAGCGGGAGGCGGGCCGGCTGATCATCGGCGGCGGCGCGGGCACCGGGCTGTCGGCCAAGTCCGCCGAGGCGGGCGGGGTCGATCTGCTCATCATCTACAACTCCGGGCGGTTCCGGATGGCCGGCCGCGGCTCGCTCGCCGGCCTGATGCCGTACGGCGACGCCAACGCGATCGTCGTGGAGATGGCGGGGGAGGTCCTGCCGGTCGTCAAGGACACGCCGGTGCTGGCCGGGGTGTGCGGCACCGACCCGTTCCGGCTGATGCCGCGCTTCCTCGACGAGCTGAAGGACATGGGCTTCACCGGCGTCCAGAACTTCCCGACGGTCGGCCTGATCGACGGTGTCTTCCGGGCGAACCTGGAGGAGACCGGCATGGGCTTCGACCTGGAGGTGGAGATGATCAGGCTGGCCGCCGAGCGCGACCTGCTCACCGCCCCCTACGTGTTCACCCCCGAGCAGGCCACGGCCATGGCGCGGGCGGGCGCCGACATCCTCGTCCCGCACATGGGCCTGACCACCAAGGGCAGCATCGGCGCCGTCACCGCGATCGGCCTCGACGAGGCGGCCGTACGCATCCAGGAGATGCGCGACGCCGCCGTCGCCGTCAACCCCGACGTCATCGTGCTGTGCCACGGCGGTCCCATCGCCGAGCCCGACGACGTGCGCCACATCCAGCAGCGCACGGTCGGCGTCGCCGGGTTCTTCGGCGCGTCCTCGATGGAACGCCTGCCCGCCGAGCGGGCCATCGCCGCACAGGTCCGCGCCTTCAAGCAGCTCTGACCAGGAGGAACCCGCCATGCACCGACGACCGGACGCCCTTCCCACGATGCTCTTCGACTGGGGGGCCATCAAATGGCACGTGACGCCCGACGCCGTGCCGGGCGCCTCCTCCACGTTCGGCGAGGTCATCATCAACCCGAACAAGGGCCACGAACGCCACCTGCACCCCGACTCCGACGAGGTCCTCTACGTCATCGAGGGCGAGGGGCGGCAGACCGTCGGCGACGACCCGGAGTTCCCGGTCAGGGCCGGTGAGGCGATCTACATCCCCAAGGGCACGCTGCACTCCACCTTCAACACCGGATGGCGGCCGCTGCGGATCATCGCGACGTACACGCCGGGCGGGGCCGAGCTGGCGCTGCGCGAGCTGCCCGGTTTCGTGGAGCTCGGCCCCGGCGACCACCCGACCTGGACGGCCGTCACGTCCTGAGCGGCGGGGCGCCGTGCGCGGGGTACGAGCCCGCGCACGGCCTCCGGCCCGCTCGACCTCCATGTGAATGATCGTTCACGTCCGGTCTGTCGGTGGCCTCCGGTAGATTTCCGGGTCTGTTGATCAAGCCCATCGGAGTTGGCTGTCGGCGCGAGCATGCCGTCAGACTGGAGGTCGAGACCTTGGACGCGGACGAAACCGCGTGGGAGCAGCGCAGCGTCGTGCGGGTGGTGCCGCCGGTCCAGCCGCGCAAGCTGGCGAAGGTGCCCTTCGTCGAGCTGGCTGACGGCAGGTTGCAGGGGGTCGTGTCGAGCGGGTCCGACATCGAGCGGGTCTACGTCTCGTCGATCGCCGCCGGCACCCACGACCTGAGCTGCAGCACCAACAACAACCGCCCGTGCGGCGCGTTGCACGGCTACGCGTGCAAGCACATCCGCATGCTGGCCGACGAGGCCGTGCTCCAGTACGGCCTCGACCGGGTGGCCCGCTACCTGCGCGTCGAGGTGCCCGAGGGCGGCCACCTGATGAGCGCGCTGAACGGCACTCCCCAGCGCACCCCGGCGGCCGTGGTGTTCAGCCGGTTCCTGCGCCATCTGGCCTACCTGGAGGTGCCCGACAGCACCGAGCCGCTGGCCGAGCTCCACTGGTTCCCGGCGATGGGGCCCGAGACGGGAGAGGTGGGCTGATGCTCGACGTACAGCTCGGGGAGCTGGCCGGCGACGGGCCGGCCGGGGTCGAGGAGGCGCTCGCGCTCGCCACGGGGTTCGACGGCGCGCTCGGGCACGGGTTCGCCCGGGTCGCGGAAGAGCCCGCCGCGGCGCTGGCGGCGCTGGCCGGCGCGCTCGCGGGCTCGCCGCTCGGCGACCGGCTGGGCGAGGCGGTGGAGAAGGTGACCGCGGGGTCGGTCGCCGACGAGCATCTGGCGGCGCTGGCCGGCGGGCGGGCCGCGCTGTTCGGCGCGGTGCACGACGCCCTGCTCGCCCGTCTCGACCAGGCTCTGGGCCGCAGCCGCGCACCCTGGCCGCCGGCCGCCGCCACGGACGCCACAACAGGGGCGGCGTCCGTGGGCGGCGTGCCGGAGAACCTGCTGGCCGGGTGCCGGGTGTGGTTGCGGGAGCTGGCGATCACCGGCTGGCGGGGCGTCGACGACGACCTCGTCTCCGGCGCCGACCAGGCGATCGAGGCGCTGCTCGCGGTGCCCGAGCTGCGCGGGCTCGCCGTGCTGCTCGACGGCCTGGCGACCGAGCTGCGGGCCTCGTCCCCGGTGGCGACCATGGACCGGCTGCCGCTCAGGCGGTGGGCCGACCTGTGGACGCGCGGGCTGCTGCTCGCCCAGTCAGGCCCGTGGCACGGCGTGCCCGAGCCGGTGTCGGGGCGGCTGCTGATCCTCGGCGCCGACGTGCACGAGCACGCCACGGTCGTCCGGGTGCAGGTGCACGGCGTCCTGGAGGAGGCCGGCGGCCAGACGCGGCTGGTGCGTACCAGCGTCGCGGCGGCCAAGGTCGACACCATCGTGGGGCCGTCGGTGTGGCGGCTGTTCGGCGGCCGGCCCGTGCTCATGGGCGCGCTGGCCGACCACCGGTCCGTGGAGATCGACGGCATGCCGCTGCTGCCCGGCGGCGACCTGCTGTGGCACGACGACCGCGCCCGCACCGGCGCCGAGGCCGACCCGTTCACCACCGCGCGGGTGCAGCTCGCGGGCGCGCTGGCCCCGGCCACGCCGCCGCTCGACCGCCACCCCGTGCGCATCGCCGAGCCGGTGCTGGTCGAGGGGTACACGGTCGACGGGCACACCCTCGTCCTGGGCGGCAACAAGCTCGCCCTCGATCTCGACCGGCTCCCGGCGAGCTGCCCGCTCACGCCGGAGCTGGTGGCCGCGTCCACGGCGTGCGTCGGGCTGGTGCGCCGCGACGGCGGCAGGTGGCTGCTGCAGCCGCTCGCCGTCCAGGCCACGGTCAAGAAGAAGCCGGTCACCGTGCACAACGGCGACTGGGCGAACGGCCCGACCGACCCCAAGGTCGTCAAGGCCGAGGCCAAGGCCGGCGACGTGGTCGCCGTGCTGCGCGAACGGGCAGGACGGCTGCTGCGGAAATGACCGACTCGACCACGAGCGCCGACGAGACCCGGCGCCAAGTACTGTACTGGCGGCTCATGTCGCGGCTGTTCTCGGCCGACGAGCAGCCCGCGCTGGAGACGGCCAGCATGGGCATCGTCGGCGACCTGGAGCTGCCGCCCGCGCTGCTCGACCCCGGCGTCTCGGTGGACACCCTCGTCCAGCGGTTCCCCGAGCTGGGCGCCGAGCTCCAGGACCTGATGGCCGACAAGGAGCACGAGGAGGGCGGCGAGGTGCGCCGCGCCGCCCTGGTCTCCAAGCTGCTGCTCAACGTGTTCTCCACCGGCACGGGCGACGTCACGGCGGGCGACCTGGCCCGCTGGAAGCAGGACGCCGCCTGGTTCGAGAAGGGCATGGGCTGCGAGCCCGGCGGCCTGCGGCACGGGCCGGGCAACGAAGAGCTGGCCGCCGTGCTCGCCATGATCGAGGGCGGCCTGGTCAAGCGCATGCGCCTGCGCGAGGTGCTGGCCGACCCAGCCCTGGCCAGGCAGCTCACCCCCAGCATGTCGCTCATCGAGCAGCTGCTGCGCGACAAGTCCAACCTGTCGGGCGTCGCCCTGGCCAACGCCAAGGCGCTGATCCGCAGGTTCGTCGACGAGGTCGCCGAGGTGCTGCGCACGCAGGTGGAGAAGACCAGCGTGGGCGTCATCGACCGGTCGGT
The DNA here is from genome assembly GCF_040631115.1 of Nonomuraea sp. NPDC005692. Classification (NCBI taxonomy): domain Bacteria; kingdom Bacillati; phylum Actinomycetota; class Actinomycetes; order Streptosporangiales; family Streptosporangiaceae; genus Nonomuraea; species Nonomuraea sp. NPDC005692. The sequence goes on from NZ_JBEXYU010000022.1 coordinate 171,358, forward strand.
GCCGCCGAAGCGGGTCTTCCGCAACCTCGACATCGAGCGCACGATCTGGAAGAACCTCACCAACTGGAGCTCCGACGACCAGCGGCTCTACGTCGACCGGCTCTACTACCGGCAGACGGCCCGCCGCACCACGCCGGCCCGGCTCATCGTGGTCGTCGACCAGTCGGGCTCGATGGTCGACGCGATGGTCAACTGCACCATCCTGGCCTCGATCTTCGCCGGCCTGCCCAAGGTCGACGTGCACCTCGTCGCGTACGACACCCGCGCGCTCGACCTGACGCCGTGGGTGCACGACCCGTTCGAGGTGCTGCTGCGCACGACGCTCGGCGGCGGCACCGACGGCACGGCCGCGATGGCCCTGGCCAGGCCGAAGATCGCCGATCCGCGCAACACCGTGATGGTGTGGATCTCCGACTTCTACGACAACCGCTCGCTGATCAACGACTTCGGGTCGATCCACCGCTCGGGGGTCAAGTTCATCCCCGTCGGCTCGGTCAACAGCTCCGGCCACCAGAGCGTCGACCCGTGGTACCGCCAGAAACTCAAGGACCTGGGCACCCCCGTGCTCTCGGGCCACGTCCGCAAGCTCGTCTTCGAGCTCAAGAACTTCCTCACCTAGGAGAACCCCCGACCATGAGTGACATGCTGCGCGCCCCCGCAGAGGTGAAGTACGCCGACGAGCTCGACTGGCTGGAGTCGGTCGACGACGGCCCCAAGCCGTTCTCGTGGCGGCTCAGCCCGCGCATGATCCGCATCTTCATCCTCGGCTCCGAGCGCTCCGACGGGCTCGACCGCGAGATCCCGCAGAAGTGGTTCGGTGACCGCAGCTTCGTCGAGCGCAGCATCGTGACGCTGGCCTCCGACCGCGGCCTGCTGCTGATCGGCGACCCGGGCACGGGCAAGAGCTGGCTGGCCGAGCTGCTGTCCGCGGCGATCTCCCGCAACTCCACGCTGGTCGTGCAGGGCACCGCGGGCACCACCGAAGACCACATCAAATACTCGTGGAACGTCTCGATGGTCATCGCCAAGGGCCAGTCGCGCGAGTCGATGATCCCCTCGCCGATCATGAACGCCATGGAGCAGGGCGTGATCGGCCGCTTCGAGGAGCTGACCCGCTCGACCAGCGACGTCCAGGACGCGCTGATCTCCATCCTGTCGGAGAAGTACGTCTCCATCCCCGAGCTCGACGACGACAACATCGTCTTCGCCCAGCCCGGCTTCTCGATCATCGCCACCGCCAACAGCCGCGACCGGGGCGTCAACGACCTGTCCTCCGCGCTCAAGCGCCGCTTCAACTTCGTCCGCATCCCGGTGGTGACGAACAAGAAGAGCGAGGCGGAGATCGTCCGGTTCCGTACCGAGGAACTGCTGCGCCGGCACCAGATCGAGCTCGACCTGCCGCCCACGCTGCTGGACATCCTGCTGCAGAGCTTCGCCGACCTGCGGGCCGCGGCCGCCTCGGCGACCAGCGACGACGAGAAGCTGGAGTCCGCGCTGTCCACGGCCGAGCAGATCGGCGTGCTGGAGGACGCCATCCTGCACAGCCACTTCTTCGGCGACCGCACGCTGCGCCCCGATACGCTGGCCGGCTCGCTGGTCGGCTCGCTGGCCCGGCGCAGCCCGGAGGACCTGGCCATCCTCAACAAGTACTGGCACGGTGTGGTCGAGCCGCGCAGCAAGAAGGACGGCGGCCCGTGGCAGGACTTCCTCGAGGGCGGCCGCCAGGCCATCTCCACCCTGTCATGAGCCTCTTCCAACCGCTGAAGGAGCAGCTCAGCGAGGCCGCCTCGGCCTTCGCGGGCGCCGGCGCGGTGTCGTCCATCCTCACCGGCATCGTCGAGGACGTCGACCGGGCGCTGCGCGAGGAGCTGGAGATCTTCCCGGTCTGCCACCATTCGCCGGCCTCGGCGCTGGCCATGGTGCGCCGCCTGCGGGAGAAGCAGCCCAAGGTCATCTACCTGGAGCTCTGCGAAGACCTGGCCCCGCTGCTGACCGAGCTGCGCAACTGCCGGCTCCCGGTGGCGCTCCAGGCGTTCGCGACCGACCTCGACGGTTTCCCCAAGGGCTCGGGGCCGCTGAGCGTGGTGGCCCCGATCACCGAGGCGTCGGCCGAGTACCAGGCCATCTCGTACGCGCTGGAGACCCCGGGCGTCGAGCTGGTGCTGGTCGACCGCTCGGCCGACCACGTCTTCCAGTGGCTGCCGCGCGAACGGGAGGAGCCGGCGAAACCGGGGGAGGAGGCCGGCCTGCACGGCGACGCCGTCGGCGTGGAGATCGGCGACCTGCGCCCCCGCTTCGCCGAGCTGGAGGAGCACCTGCTCCACCACGGCAAGGTCCGCCACTGGTCGGAGTGGTGGGACCAGTACGTCGAGCAGCCGCTCTCCGGCGCCGACTACGACACCTACCGCCAGGTCATGGTCCTCATCGGCAGCCTGTTCCGCCGGTTGCGCCCCGACGACGACCGGCTGGCCGGCGACGAGGAGCGCGAGCGCTACATGTGGACCAGGATGCGCGAGCACCTGTCCGCCTCGGGCGCCGACCCGGCCGACTGCCTCTACGTCTGCGGCGCCTTCCACGCCGCCAGCCGCGTCGAGCAGTTCGGCCTGGCCGCCACGGCTCCGTACGAGATCGGCCCCCGCACCGCGACCCGCTGGCTGTACGGGCTGATCCCCTCCAGCCACTCGGCCATCGAGGCGCAGTTCGGGCTGGCCTCGGGGTCGGTGTCGATCGCCGCCGCCACCTGGGCCAAGGCGGTGACGCGGAGCAAGCTGACCCCGTTCCAGCTCAGCGGGCAGAAGGGGGCGCGGAAACGGCCGGTCAAGCTGCCCGCGCCGGCCGCGCCGGCGCAGGTCGCCGACCGGCTGACCGGGTTCCTGTCCAGGCCGCCCACGCTCGACGCGCTCGACGAGGCCGAGCTGCTGGGCTGGAGCGTCGACATCGTCCGGCTGGCCCGGCGCAACGGCTACCTCGCCAGCACCGCCGACGCCATCGCGGTGTTCGAGACGTCGATCCTGCTGGCCGGCATGCGCAACCGGGCCAGGCCCACGCCGTACGACTTCCAGGACGCGGCGGTCACCTGCATCGAGAAGGACGTCGTGCCGGGCCGGCGCGACGTGCGGCGCCTGTGCGAGATCCTGCTCGGCGGCGACCGCATCGGCTCGGTCGGCTACGACGCGCTGCCGCCGCTGGCCCAGAACGTCTACGACCGGCTGCGGCCGCTCGGCGTCGACTTCGACAAGCGCACGATCCAGCGGGCGCTGCTCGACCTGCACTCCGACCCGGAGCTGCGGCCCTGCTCCGACCTGCTGTGGATGCTGCGCTTCCTGCTGCCCGCCGACGCGGCCCGGCCGATCATGGGCGAGCGCAAGCTCGGCGAGCGGCCCATCCAGGAGAGCTGGGACCTCGCGCTCGGCCGCAACCAGCGGGCCATCATCGAGCTCGGCTACGAGGGCGTCACCATCGAGCAGGTGGTCGAACAGCGGCTGCGGCGCGCGGTCTGGGAGCCGGACGCCACCGCCGCCGTGGCCCTGGCCGCCGTCGAGGACGCCATCCTCTACCTGGGCGGCGGGCGCGTCGCCGACGAGCTGGGCGCGCGGGCGGTGGAGCTGCTCGCCACCGAGCGCGGCGTCGACGACGCGCCCGACGTGCTGCGCCGCATCCGCCGCCTGCTGGCCTACTACCGCACCGCCGAGCCCACGCTGCCGGCGTGGTGCGAGGCGTTCGTGACCGAGGGGTACGCGCACTACTGCACCCTGCTCCCCACCGCGTTCGTCGAGGACGACACCGGGGTGCGGCAGGTGTCGGCGATGCTCGGGTTCCTGTTCACGATGGAGGGGCTGGCGCTGGCGCTCGGGTGCGACCGGGCGCAGCTGGAGATCGCGGTGCGGCAGTCGCATCCGGAGGCGCCGGCCAAGGTGGCGCTGCTGTGGGCCGCCCAGCACCTGCTGGGGCTGCTGCCGCTGGCCGAGCTGCGGTCGCGGTGCGACGAGCTGCTCGGCAACCCGCTGGTCATCCCGTCGTTCCCGCAGTACATCACCGGGTTCGTGCAGGCGATGGAGCCGGCTCCGGCGCTGTCCGGGTTCGTGGTGGAGGTGATCTCCAAGGCGTTCGGACGGCTGCCCGACCAGGTGCTGCTGCCGTGGTTGCCGAAGCTGATCACGACGCTGCGCGACCAGGCGGGCGAGCTGATGCCGGTCCTCGTCCGGGAGGCCGGGCGCACGTTCCCCGGCAGCCTGACGGCGGTCGACGCCTGGACACCGCCGTGGGCCCGTACGGCGGCTGCCGCGCCGAAGGCGGCCCCCGCGGTCGCGTCCGGGCCGGTCGCCGAGCTGCTGGCGGGTCATCCGGCGACGTGCGACGCGGTGGCGGGGCTGCTGGGCTGCGAAGGCGGCTGGCAGCAGACCACCCCTGCCGCCGGGCCCCGGCACCGTGAGGTCGAAACCCTCCTCACCACCCATCCGGCCACGGCGGACGCCTTGGCAACCCTGCTCACCTGACCACCACCCGCCTGCCCCTCGCCCTGAGCACCGCCGAAACGCGGGCGCTCAGGGCGAGGGTTCCCCCATGCAAGGCGGAAGGCGTTCAGGGCGAGGGACGCGGCGGGGCGGGGCGGGGCTTCCTGTGTGCGGCGGGTTCCTGCGCGGGCGGGTGGGGGGACGGGGTGGTCAGCGGCCGAAGCAGATGGTGTGGCCGGGGCGGACGTGGTCGGGTTTGTAGGTGGCCTGGTCGATCGTGACGCCCTCGGGGGAGACGAGGAGGATGGTTTCGCCCTGGTTGCGGAGCTGTACCCGGCCGTCGAGCACGACCTGCAGCACGCCCCCGCCCGCCAGCACCCCCGTCAGCTCCATGCGCCCGCCCTTCGAGTCCGCCAGCCCCCACCCGCCGAGGTCCACGGACCGGCCGGTGACGTTGAGGAGGGTGACGGTCTCGTGCCCCCGGTCGGCCCCCACCGGGTCGGGCAGCGCGGCCACGATCAGCACGTCCCCGGTGGACGGCGGGCGCGCGACGACGGGCGCGCCGGGCGGCGCCGGGTCGGGGCTGATGACGAAGTCCTCGGGCCAGGCCGTGAGCTGGATCTGGATGCCCGAGGCCCGGATCACGTCGTGCAGGTTGCCGTGTTCGAGCCGGTCCAGCAGGAACACCGCGTCGTCCCGGTTGACGGGGTCGGCCCGGAGCCAGGCGTCGAAGCCGTCGAGGTTCGCCGCCCCGGTCGCCAGGTAGGGCACCAGCCGGCGGAACAGCTTCGGCCACATGACGAGCCCGGTGAGCGCGTCCAGCGAGCCGACCTCGGCGGGCCCGTCGGGGTCGGCGGCCGAACGTGGCCAGATGCCGGTGGGCGACGCCGCCGTCCTGGCCGCACGCGACACGCCGGCCAGGTGCGTGCGCAGCGTCGCGGGCAGCGTGGCGTAGAAGGCCGGGTACGTCAGCCCGGCGGCCAGCAGCCTGGCGTTCGCCGACGTGTCCACCAGCGCCTCGTCGAGGAACACGGCCTGCCCGTCGGGCCCGGGGTGCTCGCCGGTGAACGCGAAGCCGATCAGCCGGCCGTTGGCGTCGATGCCGTTGCTGAGGACGTGCCCGCGCAGCTCGTCCTGGTCGGCCGAGCGGACCTTGTTGGGCAGGTCGTCGTAGAAGTGCACGTTCGTGAAGCCGAGCAGGCGCAGCAGCTCGTCGCGGGCGGCGTTCGCGCCGGTCAGCTCCTGGTGGGTGTCCTGGAAGTGGGTCTCGAGGGCGTCGATGGCCTCCAGGCGGACGGAGATGCCGCGCGCGCTGAGCTCCGGCGGCCGTCCGGACGGCCGGGCCAGCCCTTCGACCAGCGCGGGCGTGTCCGGCCTGAACTTGATCGTGTCGCCGTCGGGCTCGGGGCCCTGCCGGGGAAGGTCCGGGTAACGAATCACGAAGCTGCCGCGCAAAAGTGTGTAGCTCATTGGGTTCCCCCCCAAAGATGGCCATCACCGCCGTATCGGCCACCGGGAGCGTAACTCCGCGCACTTCTCGGCGTCCACGTCCCACGCCGGGCCGAAGGAGCGGCCCGGCGGAGGACGTGCCGGCTCAGGCGGCTCCGAACCGGGGGATCGGCAGGTCCTCGGTGGCCAGGTGCACGATGTGCGACTCGGTGTAGACGTCGATGCTGTGCCTGCCGCCCTCCCGGCCCACGCCGCTGGCCTTCACCCCGCCGAACGGCGTGCGCAGGTCGCGCACGTTCTGGGAGTTGACCCAGACCATGCCCGCCTCGATCGACTGGGCCAGCCGGTGCGTCCGGCGCAGGTCGTTGGTCCACAGGTACGCCGCCAGGCCGTACCGGGTCGCGTTGGCCAGCTCCACCGCCTCCGTCTCGGTGGAGAAGGGCGTCACGCAGACGACCGGTCCGAAGATCTCCTCCTGGAAGATCCGCATGGTCGGGGCCACGTCGGCGAACACCGTCGCGGCCAGGAAGTTGCCCGCCGTCAGGTGCTCGGGCCGGGACCCGCCGGCGACCAGGCGGGCGCCCTCGCGCGAGCCGAGCTCGACGTACTCCATGACCCGCTCGTAGTGCTCGGGATGGATGAGCGCGCCCAGCTCGGTGGCGGGGTCGCCGGGCGCGCCGACGCGTACCCGCGCGGCCCGCTCGGCCAGCCTGGCCACGAACTCCTCGTACACGGTGTCCTGGACGAGGATCCGCGAGCTGGCCGTGCAGCGCTCGCCGTTCAGCGAGAACACGCCGAAGACGGCCGCGTCGAGCGCCCGCTCCAGGTCGGCGTCCGCGAAGACGAGCAGCGGCGACTTGCCGCCCAGCTCCATCGACAACGTCTTCAGCGACGACGCGGCGTTGCGCATGATGGTCTGCCCGGTGCCGCTCTCGCCGGTGAAGGAGATCACCGGCACGTCGGGGTGGGCCACCAGGGCCGCGCCCGCGTCCTCGCCGATGCCGTGGACCAGGTTGAACACGCCCTCGGGCAGCCCGGCCTCCTCCATGATCTCCGGCAGCAGGCTCGCCGACGCCGGTGACCACTCGGCCGGCTTGAGCACCACCGGGCACCCGGCCGCCAGCGCCGGGGCCAGCTTCCAGGTCTCCAGCATGAACGGCGTGTTCCACGGCGTGATCAGCCCGGCCACGCCGACCGGCTTGCGCACGACGTAGTTGAGCTGCGCGGAGCCGACGCGGTAGACGTCCTCGCCCATGGTGGTGATCACGTCGGCGAAGAAGCGGAAGTTGTGCGCCGCGCGGCGGGCCTGGCCGCGGGCCTGGGTGATCGGCAGGCCGGTGTCCCGGCACTCCAGCGCGGCGATCTCGTCGTCCCTGGACTCGATGGCCGCCGCGACCGCGCGCAGCGTCCCGGCCCGCTGCTCGGCGGGCATCGTGCTCCACGGGCCGTCGGTGAACGCCTTCTGGGCGGCGGCGACGGCCGCGTCCACGTCGGCCGCGCCGCCCGCGGCCACCTCCAGGTACGGCTCGTTCGTGGTCGGGTCGAGCGCGGTGAAGGTCGCACCGGACTGGCTCGGGACGTGCCGGCCGCCGATGTAGTGCTCCAGTTTCATCAGGCGACTCCCTCGCTCTGTGCCAGTAGTTCGTTGATCCGGGCGATGCCGGGCTCGGTGGGGGTGATCAGGGGGGCCCGTACGTGGCCGGAGGCGATCAGGCCGCGCTGCTCCAGCACCCACTTGGCGGGCGCCGGGTTCGTCTCCACGAACAGCAGCTCGACCAGCGGGTGCAGCGAGTAGTGCAGCTCCAGCGCGGTCGCGTGGTCGCCGGACGTGTACGTCTCGTACATGCGGGCCACGGTCTTCGGCGCGAGGTTGGCCGCCGCGCTGACGAAGCCGACGCCGCCGATGGCCAGCAGCGGCAGGCAGAGCAGCTCGATGCCGGACCACATGAGGAAGTCGCGCCCGCACAGGTTGAGCACGTGCGAGAAGTGCTCGAAGTCCTTGGTGGTCTCCTTGATGCCGACGATGTTGTCGTGGTCGCGGCGCAGCCTGGCCACGGTCGCGGGGGCGATGTCGACGGCGGTGCGCGAGGGCACGTTGTAGATCACGATCGGCAGCGCGGGGAACTCGGCGGCGACCGTGGCGTACCACCGGTAGAGGGCTTCCTGGGTGGGACGGGCGTAGTAGGGCGTGATGACCAGCGCGGCGTCGGCGCCCAGGCGCTCGGCCTCGGCGGTCAGCCGCAGGGTCTCGTCGAGCTTGGCCGAGCCGGTGCCGGGCAGGAAGGGCACCCGGTCGGCGGTCTCCTCGGCCACCACGGCCATCGCCGCGACGCGCTCCTCGACGGACTGGGCGCCTGGCTCGCCGGTGGACCCGCCGGTCGAGACGCCGTGCGAGCCCTGGTCGAGCTGCCAGCGCACCAGCGAGCGCAACGAGTCGAGGTCCAGCGACCCGTCGGCGGCGAACGGCGTCACCACGGGGGCGATGGATCCGCGAATGGTCGACGGATCCGAGCGGAACTTCATGGGTTCTCCTTTTTGGGGGGTCAGCGCTGCTGCTCGTACGCCTCGCGCCAGGCGCCCTTCAGCGGGTAGAGGCCGTCGATCGAGGCTCCCTCGCAGACGCGATCGAGGATGAAACGCTCCTCGTCCTCCTGCCGGGCGGCGTCCCCGGCGACCTCGGCGACCAGCGCGGGCGGGATGACGACGACTCCTTCGGCGTCGCCCACCAGCACGTCGCCGGGACACACCAGCACGCCGCCGCAGTCCACCGGCACCTGGGAGTCCATCGGGACGTGGCGGCGGCCGAGCACGGCGGCGTGCGCGGCGCCGTAGTAGGCGGGCAGGTCGAGCGAGGCGAAGGAGGGGCTGTCGCGCAGGCCGCCGTCGGTGACGACGCCGGCCGCGCCGCGGCGCAGGGCGCGCATGGCCAGGATGTCGCCCAGCGTGCCCGCGCCGTGCTCGCCGCGGGCGGAGATGACCAGCACCTCGCCCGGCTGGAGCTCCTCGACGGTGCGCTTCTGGGCGTTCATGCCGCCGCCGCGCTCGGCGAAGACGTCCTCGCGCAGCGGCAGGTAGCGCAGGGTGCGTGCGACGCCGACCATGCGCAGGTCGGGACGGGCGGGGCGGACGCCCTCGATGAAGTGGTGGTCGATGCCGCGTGCGCGGAGCTGGGAGGAGAGCGTCGCGGTCGAGACCGAGCGCAGCGCGGCGACGACCTCCGGGGTCAGGGGGCCGGGGGCGGGGTGGGCGGCGCCGTACGCGGCGGCCCTGGTCGCCTCGGTGACCTGGGGCTGGACGCCGTATGCCGCGGGTGGCCCCTGGCCGGCGACGACCTCGTTGCGCAGCCGGGCCGTGCCCTCCAGCTCGACCTCCACCACGTCGCCGGGCCGTACGACGGTCGAGCCCGCCGGGGTGCCGGCCAGGATCAGGTCGCCGGGCTCCAGCGTCATGTACCGGGACAGGTCGGCGATGAGCAGGTCGAAACCGAACAGCAGCTCGTCGGTGCACGCCTCCTGGGCGAGCTTCCCGTTGACGTACGTGCGCAGCCACAACCATCCGGGATCGGCGCCGGTGAGCAGTTCGGAGCCGACCGGGGTGAACCCGTCCTGGCCCTTGGCCCGCAGGTTGGAGCCGAGGTCGGCGTGCTTGAAGTCGTAGACGCCGAAGTCGTTGGCCGCCACGTACCCGGCCACGTGCTCCAGCGCGTGCTCGGGGGAGACGCGATGGGCGCGGCTGCCGATCAGGACGCCGATCTCGCCCTCGAACGCCAGCAGCTCGCACCCCTCGGGACGCACCACGGGCCGTCCGGACCAGGACAGGGACGTCGGCGGCTTGAGGAAGTAGGAGGGGACGGCAGGGGTGCGACCGCGCTCGGCGGCCCGGCCGCGGTAGTTCAGATGGACCGCGACGATCTTCCCTGGTGACAGTCCGAGAGGGTGTCCCACCTCGTCTCCTTCCAAATCATATACGACATCATTTATGTTATGGCATGTGGAACAATATCGACATACCCCATCAGATGCCTACATGATGCTCATCACGTCATCAGTGGAGAGGAGAGTGCGGATGATGGTTCAGACCGCCCAAGCAGGCCGGGGAGTGGCGTGATGGGTGAGATCGTGCTGGCCGCCAAGATCACGCACGTGCCGTCGATCTGGCTGTCGATCCAGCCCGGCAAACACTTCGGCATCCGCCGGCCCGCGGAGCTCGCCCTCACCGAGGTCGGTAGGCGGGCGCGCGAGCGCGGCGCGGACACGTTCCTGATCGCCGACACCCATTGGATGAACAGCATCGGCTTCCACCTCAACGGCAAGCCGCGCCACCAGGCCACGTACGTCAGCCATGAGTTGCCGCACTTCATCCACGACCTCGCCTACGACTACGCGGGCGATCCCGAGCTGGCCGAGCTGATCCGCGAGGAGATCGTCGCGGGCGGCCAGAAGGCCCGCGTGCACACCTACCAGGACCTGGGCCTGGAGTACGCCACACTCGTGCCGATGTACTTCATGAACCAGGACTCCGACATCCGGGTCCTGCCCATCGGCTGCAACATCTACTCGACCGTCGAGGAGAACCGGCGGATCGGCGAGGCGCTGCTGCGGGCCGTGCTTCGCAGCGACAGGAAGGTGGCCTTCCTGGCCAGCGGGTCCCTCTCGCACGCCTTCCCGCCCAACGAGATCGCCGAGTCGCTGCTCGACGACGTGAGCAGCGAGCTGAACCGCAAGGTGGACCACGCGGTGCTGGAGATGTGGGACGAAGGGCGCATCCCAGAATTCCTCGACATGTTGCCCGACTACAACGAGCGGTGCACCGGCGAGGGGGCGATGGCCGACACCGCCATGCTGTTCGGGCTGCTGGGCTGGCGCGAGTACACCGGTCGGGGCGAGCAGCTCTGCCCGTACTTCGGCAGCAGCGGCACCGGCCAGGTGGTCGTCGACTTCCCCGTACCCGCGTACCAGACGAGATGAAGGAGCCGGCGCACATGACGGCCGTACAGACGTTCACGCCCGACCGGCCCGCCGGGGCGCCGCCCGTGCTGCTGCTGCACGGGTTCGCCTCCAGCGGGCGGCAGGACTGGGTGGAGACCGGGATCGCGGCGGAGCTGGCCGCGGCCGGGCGCGTGGTCGTCGTGCCCGACCTGCCCGGTCACGGCGAGAGCCCGGTCCCGGCCGAGCCGGCGGGCGCGCCCGAGATCGCGGCCGCGCTGCTCGCCCTGACCGGCGAGGGGCCGCTCGACGTGGTGGGGTACTCGCTCGGCGCCCGGCTCGCCTGGGAGCTGCCGGAGCTGGCGCCCGACCGGGTGCGCGCGGTCGTGCTGGGCGGGCTCAGCCCGTTCGAGCCGTTCGCCGCGCTCGACGTGGCGGCGCTGCGCTCGGCCGTCGCGGGCGGCGAGCCGGGCGACCCGATGACCGGCATGATCGCGGCGATGATCGCGGGCGCCTCCGGCGGCGACCCGGAGCGGGCCGCCGGGCTGGTGCGGCTGGTCGAGGGCCTGCGCGGCACGCCGTTCGAGCCCAAGGGCTGGGCCGGGCGCACGCCGCCGGTGTTCGTGGCGGGCGCGCAGGACATGATGACCTCCGGCATCGAGAACGTCGTCGCGCTGGCCCCCGGCGCCCGGCTGGTCACCGTCCCCGGCGACCACCGCGGCGCGCTGGCCGGCCCCGAGTTCCGCGCCGTGCTCCGCGAGGCGCTCGGCCCGGCGTCGGGCACGGCCCCTGACGCGGCGTCCGGCCCGGTGCTCGGCACGTGACGAGCACCGGCGGAGTCGCGTCGAAGGCGGAGCTCAGCTACGAGATCCTGCGTTCGCGCATCCTGGACGGCACCTACGGCCCCGGTTACCAGCTCGTCATGGACCGCCTCGCGCGGGAGATCGGCGTGAGCACGATCCCCCTGCGCGAGGCGCTGCGCCGCCTGCAGTCCGACGGGCTGGTGGAGGTCGTGCGCAACGTCGGCGCCCGCGTCGCGGTCTTCGACGCGGCGCAGGTGCGGCACACGCTGGAGGTGCTGGCCCGCCTGGAGGGGTACGCGACCGCCGTCGCGGCCCCGCGCATGGGCCCGGCGGACGTGGCGCGCTCCCGCGAGATCAACGCCCGGCTGTTCCAGGCGCTCGACTCCTTCGACCCCGCCGCGTTCACCGCGCTCAACCGCGCCTTCCACTTCTCGGTCTACGAGCACTGCGACGACGAGCACCTGAACTTCCTGCTGGAGGCCGAATGGACCAGGCTGGACCACATGCGGCGCTCGGTGTTCGGCTATCTGCCGGGCCGGGCCCGCCGTTCGGTCGAGGAGCACGAGCACCTGCTCGATCTCATCGCCGGGGGAGCCGACCCCGCCGAGATCGAACGGCTGGCCTGCGCGCACAAGACGAACACCGCCGGCGCCCTCTATGACGTCCGGGTCACCCGCGGCTAACGATCGGGTCATGCCCTCCCGGCATTTTGTCCTACACTGGTAGACGAAACGCCGTACAGAGGGGTGCCGCATGCCCAAGATCATCGACCACGACCAGCGTCGCAGCGACATCATCGACGTCACGTGGGACCTGATCACGAAGGGGGGCATCGAGGCGGCCACCATGCGCGAGATCGCGAACGCGGCGGGCTTCGCCAACGGCGCGCTCAAGCACTACTTCCCCGGCAAGGAAGACATCATCGAGGCGACGTACGAGCGCGCCCTGGCCATCGTGACCAGCTACGTCAAGCTCGACGGCCGCCGCGGGCTGGGCGCACTGCGCGAGATGTGCGAGGCCGCGATGCCGATCGACGAGGAGCGCATCACGGCCGGCCGGGTGCTGCTGATCTTCTGGCAGACCTCGCTGACCAACCCCAAGCTGTACGACAAGTACCTGGAGCACCTGCGTGCCTGGCGCGGCATGCTGCACCGGCTGATCGAGGAGGGCCGCGCCGACGGCGACATCCACACCTCGATCCCCGACGAGCAACTGGTGGACGAGCTCGTGCTGCTCAACGCGGGCGCCAACGTGATGAGCCTGGTCGGCCCGCAGTTCTCCACGGTCGAGCTGCAGAAGCGGCACCTGGAGTCGTTCTTCGACCGCATCTCCCGGCCCTGACCCGCGCGCTCCGGCCCGCGCCGCCGATCGTTGCCGCACCGACTCGGCGCTGAGCGTCGGCTGCCAGTCGAAGACGTACCCGCCCTCCA